>JALHTB010000064.1 GCA_022865625.1 Candidatus Bathyarchaeota archaeon | reverse complement strand
TTCGTGATCGCCAAGTACGCAGGGAAGATGGGACCCAAGTAGCCTCTTAGCCTCGAACTTGCGGATGTGCCGTACTCTGACCCTAATCTTGTTGTGTCTTCCATTTAGTGCTGGCGTCACGATTTGAACCGTTGGTAGGAGGCGCCATCTTGCGTGTGCGCACCAAGTGATCCACACACGAAAAACCCCTGACTCCTCTTCCTATGGGAGGAATCTCCTAGCAACTCCTCTTCTCTTCCCTACTGAAACTCAAGCTCGGTCTGGTTGCATACCTCGGGAGATCGCACCGTGTTCACTCGCCGGAGACCGACAATCTATTCCGCGCGCGTACTACCTGGTAACATGTGTCCGTGATTGTCGAGCAGGGCCATCATCCTGGTTCCTTCTGCTGTCTTCACCGTTCTCGCAGTGTTCTTCACATTAGGCTACTTGATGACAATTTGGTTTTGAATACCCCAGCAGTTTGGGTTTCCGCTACTTGTACGTCTCATTGGAGTAGTGTTGCTGTTGTCAGGGTTTATTCTCCTTGGCTGGCTCCTCAGATACAGAAGACCTAGAGACATACTCGTCTCGGCGTATGTGACCTTCTCGAAGGTTAGGAGAGAACGGATGCGTCTGGAGGAGCGATCAAGCAGGACTGAGCCTCTTCTGGTGAAGGGTCCGTATAGATGAGGACGGCGCGGATTTCCTCACGTAGTATACGTAGCGTCGGGTTGTCGCCTTCTTTTTGCCGACGATCCGACGTCGAACTAGTATAGCAAGCTGCTTACGGGTCCACGAAGCCGAGTATCTGTACTTCTCATCGATTGCCTGCGCTATCTCATTGAACGTGCTGTTCCCTCTACCGATGACATTGCCAAAAACATGGGTCAGCAGGTCTAGGTCTGCGTGATCCATGAGCTTCTTGATGATCGGTGACTCGATGCCGGACTTTGCTCTGAGTTCCAGAAGCTTCGTTCCAAGCATGTATGTCCACTGGCCGCTTCCCTTCTGTGAGACGCATTCCTGCTCAATGGTCCGCCAGTTCAGTCCAACTTCGGCGAGTACTCTCATGTCCTCAAGGTCTGTCGCTCGCTCGGTGATGCCCTTGAACAGGAAGATATCCTCCGGCGCCATCAAGTAAACATCTAAGTTGCCAAAGCTCTGATAGACGCGTGCGCGCGTCTTCATGCCCTGACTGAGTTCCAGACCTCTGCAGACTTGCCGATCGAAAATATCGAATCTCATTCCCCTGTTATCTTCCATAATCGCCGAGGCCCCTAAAGCATTGTATCCACCGCTAGGCCTACGGACATACTCGAACCCTGCGAGGCGTATTGCGGCAGCGAAGTTATTTGCATCTGCAGCTGATCCGAACACGATGTCAATGTCCTTTGTCGCCACCTTCCTGCCCATGAACGTCATCGCACAGCCTCCGATGAGATACGCTGCAATCTTCCGTCCCAGTTTCGAGCCTGCATAGTCGAGCACCTTGCTGAGATCTCCGGCAGCGAACGTCTTTGGCTGAATCACAGCATACCGTACTCCTGGGCTCTCAGAACGAACTCACCCCACGGAGGAAGAATGGATGCTCTCTCTTGGCCTTCGCTAGCGAAGTATGCCAGGATCTCCCTGACAAGTTCCGTCGCGCCATATCTTTCGGCCCGCGTTTTCAAGTACTGAACGTTCATCGCCTTCTCTTGCTTTCTCCAAACGAGCAGGGTCGGCAACAGGTTCCTCTCCCTCTCAGGTAGAAGAAGAGAGTGGAGTATGACGTCTTCAAGCTTCAACCTCTTTGCGGAAGAGTAGAAGAAACAGGATTTGGGAGCGATCAATGGAATGCCAAATCTCGCAAATGAGGATACGCCTGTGGGCTGAAACCCGTTCTTTGCCTGAGGCTCTTTGCTCTCGATTATGAACTCTGTATTGCATTCCCACAGCACGACTGCATCGCTCGCAAACCCCTGCGCAATCCTCTGGTTCATGTAGCGCCTGTACTCGACAACAAACTCCTTTAGCGTCTGGAACCGTGGAGACACACCGTACGTCGATGCTGTCTTTTGGACGATGCCGACGCGCTTCAGCTTCTCCAGAACCAGGGCGACTGAGCGTTCGGAGACCGATGCTGCTTGCGCAATCTCTCTCCTGTTCGATAGCGTGAGACTGCAGATCGCTGAGAGTACTTCGAGACACGTGCCGGAAAGCAGCTCTTCGAACCGCATGTGTCCGAACTCAAGAAGCAATTTCCTGCAGAGGGTGGCGTGTTTCGTTTCTGACATTGCGACAATCTTGGAGAGCCCGGCCTTCTTGGTTCTGACAAAGCCCTTGTCTTCGAGAGCCCTGAGAACGCGGGACACATGGGGCCTTGGAGTGCTAACGATGGTCGCGATCTCTGAGGCGCGCGCACTTCCAGCGTTGACTACCGCACGTAGGCACATCAGTTCTCTTGCGGTGAGCTTCATTGGTTGCATGGATGGACACTGGGCGGTTATACATTGTATACTTCTCGGTAATTAGTATTTAAATAGTTACCATTTTTTACACAAGCGACCTAAGGGTTGAGGTCGTCTCAATCATCACGAAGACGGCTGCTCAGAACTTGACTCAAAGAAGGCGGAGAGGTCTACGCTATCATCAAAGCCACGAACGTCATACTAGGTATAGAGTGAGAGCTGGTTCCGCTCTCGCTGGCACATGAAAACGAAGGTTCAGAGTATGACGACTCCTGTTCTCTTCCCTACTGAAACTCAAGCTCGGCGTGATTGCCCACCGTGAGAGATCGCACCGTGTTCACTCCCGGGAGACCGACAGCCTATTCCACGCGTGTACTAATTGGTGACGTGTGTCCGTGAATGTCGAGCAGAGACATCATCGCGGTTCCATTCGCTGTACTCGCTGTTCTCGCGGTGTTCTTCACATTGGGCTACTTGGTGACGATCTGGCTACGGATACCCCCGCAGTTTGGGTTTCCGCTACCTGTACGTCTCATTGGGTTAGCGTTGCTGTTGGTAGGGTTCATTTTCCTTAGTTGGCTCTTCAGATACAGAAGACCTAGGGACATACTCGTCTCGACGTATGTGACCTTCTCGAAGGTTAGGAGAGAACGGACGCGTCTGGAGGAGCGATCATGCAGGACTGAGCCTCTTGTGGTGAAGGGTCCGTATAGATACGTTAGGCATCCGTTGTATTCGGATGTTGTGCTACTGCTTCTTGGCTGGTGGCTCCTGCTTGACTACAGCTTCCTCCTCATCTCAACCCTGCTTCTACTGCTATGGTTCGAGTTTGTGGTGACTCGTTTCGAGGAGAGAGAACTCAGGGCCATCTTTGGTGACGATTATGAGGAATACTCAAGACGAGTTCCTAGGATCGTTCCCTTCACGAGTGAACTACGCAAACTCCTAGGACGCCTCGGAACCCCCTAGCAGCTCCTTTGCCTAATGCCGCTGCAATTCTTTCGTTCAATGGAGAAGTTCGAGAAGTAGACCATGTCATCAGCGACGACGAAACTGCCTTCCCCATACTCGTGTACTGTGATTCGAGCATTGAACGAAGGTGAGGTAAGCCCCATTACTCGTCCATCAGCGACCCGCTTCATTGTGGTGAAGCGTACCTACTCCTTATCCATTGAGGAAAATGGGGTCATTGAAGGGGAGAAATCCCGAGGAGCCTATGGCGTAGGCCTTCGGGAGTTCGAATCCCCCTCCCGCACCAAAGGTTTTGAGTGCATATAGCAGGCGTAAGGTGAACTCACTGAGGGTGTCGATCCATGACAAATCAGATTCCTCTCATGACTGCTCTTGTCTCAGCAGTCTTCACTGCTCTCCTTTTGTGGCAATACGTGCATAGGAAGAAGGGGCATCAACTCATCTGGGCAGTGGCTCTAGCGCTCTATAGTCTGACTGCACTCATGGAGTATCTTGCGAATCCTGACGTACTGGGTCCAAGCTTGCCGCTAATCAAACTCTACTATTCAGGCGTGGGACCGATGGTAGGGCTTCTAGGTGCAGGAGTCCTATACCTACTTGCGCCAAAACGTTGGGGTGACATCTATCTCACGTTAGTACTTGCATTGAGCGCGATCCTTGTACTGTTCACCGTTTCTGTGCAGATACCATCTCTGGAGATACAGTTAGCATTCAACGCAGGGCTTCCGCAGGGTTTCCGAGCGATAGTCAAAGAGCTACCTATGACTGCTCGCGTCCCAACGATGATTCTTAACATTACAGGAGCAGTGTTTCTCATCGGTGGGTCATTATTCAGTTACGTAAGAGATCGAAGCAGGACGTACAACATTCCTCTATTCTTTGGCGGAATACTCCCGTCACTCGGCGGTGCATCCCTCGGCTTCTTCAACAATGCGGACATTTTCTTCGAGTTTGAGCTAGCTGGCACCATCCTTCTGTTTCTTGGGTTCGTTCTAAGCATCAGGTATCTCAGTAAGTTCAGTGATCATCTCCACTCAATCAAGAGCGCAAGCGCACGATGAAGCTCATCTTCCTCAGTCGCATCATATGCAGATGTTTGTGATTCTCTTAACCGAGGAGCGAAGAGAGGACATGCAAGGGGAGAAACCGTCAGGTGTCTCCCGTTCGAACGAGAGAGAAGGCGTTCGTGGGTTCAAATCCCACCCCCGGCGCTTTTCGATGAACCCCCGAGGGTTTTGCCTGTCGGCGAGATCGTGTCGTTCGGGTTATGGATGCGAAAACAGGGCTATCGCGAATCCACGATTCACTATTGTATTCAGGCGTTGAAGTCGGTAGCGAGACGAGCGACCCTGCTTGACCCCGAATCCGCCAAGACATATCTAGCGTCAGCCAAAATCAGCGAAGCACGTAAAGCGAAACTTGCGGAAGACCTAGCGAGGTTCTACGCATGGAAGCGTATTCCATTCGAGAAGCCCAACTACAGGCGCGTTGAAAGACTGTCCTTCGTCCCGCTGGAAACCGAGATAGATCAGCTCATTTCGGCTGCCGGCAGAAAGACTGGCACATTCCTACAGCTCCTAAAGGAAACGGGCATACGACCGGGGGAAGCATGGAACCTCAAATGGATAGACCTTGACCTTGAGAAGAGCACTCTCAATATTCTCCCAGAGAAGAACAGCAATCCGAGACAGTTGAGAATCTCGACACGGCTCATGTAATGCTCAATCGGCTTCCACGTCGGTACGAGTACGTCTTGCGCAACCCAAAGGTTGATCCTCTGAGGTCGATGGAGGTCTTTAGGCGAAGCGTGGCAGGGCAACGGAAGAGGCTGACACAGAAACTTCAGAATCCCCGCATTAGCGCAATCACAGAGTTCACTTGGACCCTTCTAATTGCCAAGCGAAGCGGTCAATCCCTATAGCCCTCATGCTCTCATAAGCAAGAGCTTGACTCAGTCTGGATTTGAGTTCGTGGGAAGTCCCGGCAATCTGGTGAGTCTATGAAAGAAGTAGAGGAGAACTACGACGTAGTTGTCATCGGGTCAGGTATCGGAGGACTAACGTGCGCTGCGTATCTTGCCAAGAATGGACTCAGGACATTGGTGCTTGAGCAGCATTCGCTTCCAGGCGGCTACTGCACATCGTTCAAGAGAAAAGCCTTCACGTTTGATGCAGCCGTCCACTTTACCGAGGGACTGGGAGAAGGCGGTCAATTCTATCGGATTCTCAAGGATCTCGGAGTAGAAGGACAAGTCCGATCTCGCAGGTTGGATCCCCTCTACAGGGTCGTGCTTGGTGGAGAATCGTTTTCAGTTCCCGCCGACGCGGTCAAGTACGTTGCCATGCTGACAGAGAGGTTCCCATACGAAAGGAAGGGGATCTCTGAGCTGTTTCGGACGCTACGAGAACTAAACGACGAAATCGAGAAGCTTCCTCCCGTGTTAGGAGCGAAGGAGAAGCTCTCGGTGCCTGTAAGGTTCCCTTTGACCTTCAGGTACTACAAGAAGACATTCGCGCAGATGATGAACGATTTTGTAAAGGATCAGAAATTGAAATCGCTGATCGCGGCCGGGTGGCCCTATGTGGGCTTGCCTCCGTCGAGAGTCTCTTCGCTGATTATGGCTCAGTACATGTACACCGCTCATTTTCAGGGCCACTACTATCCGCTGGGTGGAACTCAGGTACTTGCGGATACACTGGTTGGAGCTCTAAGGAGACATGGAGGAGAACTCCAGTTGAGCACAAGAGTCGCCAAGATACTCACGAAGAACAATAGAGCTACTGGAGTTGAAGTAGCAAATGGGAAGAGAATCCGCGCCGAGTGCGTTGTCTCCAACTCTGACGCACGACAAACGTTCCTGAACCTGTTGGGACCACAGGAGCTCCCGAGCGCATACTTGCGTCGCTTGGAGGGGATGACGCCCTCGATCTCCTTCTTCCAAGCATGGTTGGGCTGCTCTGACATACAGTATGACGGCGAATATGAGGTACTATCCTATCCCAGCTACGATCTCGACTACGTCTACGATGCCTGTCTCCAAGGAGGATTTGGCGAGGGTTGCGGAATCTGCGTGCCCACCTCGATCGATCCCAGTCTCGCTCCTGAGGACAACAGTATCGTGAGCATAATCTATCCGGTTCCATACGGTTACGAGCGGAATTGGCGAACCGAGGACGGAAAGAGAGGGTCTGCTTACCGGGACTTGAAACATGAGACAACGCAGCGGTTGATCAGGGCAGCAGAGAAGATGATGCCGAAACTGTCAGATCATGTCGAGGTGATCGAGGCGGCGACTCCCATAACACTGGAAAGGTATACGCTGAACTCCTGGGGAGCCGCTTACGGTTGGGACGCGACGCCGGAACAGAGCGGCGCCAACAGGTTACAACCGAAAACCCCGTTCGATAATGTGTACCTGACCGGCCACTGGACAACCCCTGGAGGAAGCACGGTAGCGGTAGCGTTATCAGGAAAAAAGGTAGCGCAAGTGATCCTTCACTCTCGGTAGGCCATGAGCCTACTGGCGCGCCAACTCACGCATGTCCCGCGATCTTCGAGAGACTGATTCTCCATGCTGAACCTTCAGTTCAGCGTTCACCCCCGGCGCATTTCTGTGCCGCCCGGATTTCCAGCTAGCTCAACCATGACTGGAGTGCGTCCAAAGGAACTACGCTTTCAAGCGAGTCTTGTTGCCTTCTCAGCTCAAGCACTGCGCAATTCCAGCTCATCTTCCGCTCATATTCAGCTGAAAGTCAGCTGAGTTGACAGTCTTGAACACGGGTTTGTACCTAACCCCCGGCGCTTCCCGACGAACCTCTACCTCTGGCATTTCCAAGTGACACGATCCCATCGGACTATCAGTGACGAAATCAACTTCCTTCCACTTCTTTCAGATATCGACGCAGTTCTCTCTCTGTTATCATCCAAGTCCTGCCGACCTTCACTGACGCAATTCGCCTCTTTCGAGCCAGGAGACTGAGATACTCTTGAGTATACGGAGTCATCTTGGCAGCTTCTGAAAGAGACAACAGCCTATCCTGTTTTCCGGTCGGCTCCAAAGCCCTTAGGTAGAGATCCAGAGAACGCTCAACTGCTGATGCCACAAAGTTGACGAACGAGGTGTGATCTCCGTTGTCGGATTTCTTCAGCGTATCGTAGTACTTTCTTCTGTCCACGTTCAATATCACCGCAATCGGATACCCACTTCTTGTCAAAGCCAAGTTCATGAGCAATCTCGCAACCCTGCCGTTTCCGTCGTGGAAAGGGTGAATCCAGACGAGTCGATGATGCAGGATCGCGGCTAGCTCTATTGGTCGTAACTCGTCCGGATCTCGGTTGTACCAGTCAACCAGCTTTTCGATGAGATGTGGGACTTCATAAGCTGGCGGAGGCATGAAGTCGGCTCCCGCTATCCTAACCTCTGCACTCCGAAATCTTCCTGCCTCATCATCAATCCCCTTCATTATTATCTGATGAAGGACCAAGATGTCTTGCTCCCTCAGGGCACGTCTGGTCATCGTCTCTATGTATTTGATGGCACGGGGATGGTTCCTAACCTCTAAGTGCTCTCGAAGACTTTTTCCCTGAATAGTCAAGCCTCGTTCTAGGATGAGTTGTGTTTCCCTCAGTTTGATGGTATTGCCTTCAATTGCATTGGAATTGAAGATGTATTCGACCTGCATCTCCAGGTGAACCTTACGTACCGTTGACGAGGTCAATGGGCGATGAGCATCTAGTCTCCTTTTCTTCTCCAAGATCCTATCGTGCACTCTGCTGTCCAGATAGTTCACTCGGCACACCCGATACGCTTCGATATCGGATTGAGCTTACCGATACAAAAACGTATCGGATTGGTACACTGGATCAGAAAGATCCTGCGTTAGTCGCCGATTCTCCATGATTTGTGGCTTCAAACCTGAAGTCATTCCCCAGTCATTGGAAATATGGTCAGTCGTGCTCAACGTTTCGGCACCTTCTGCAAAGGCTCAGAACGACTCGTGATCTATGCGGTAACTCTTTCCTTCTGCAGGGAAAGCGGATCTGCTTGTCTACCGTATTGTTCTGACGGGCGCGCGGGGATCCTTATCTCGGTCGACCTCCTTATGACGGGCGTTTGCGGTTTTCGTGACTGAGGATGAGAAGAGAAGTGGGGACATGCGAGGGAAGAAACTGTCAGGTGTCTCCCGGTCGAGCGGAGGAGTTTGGGGGTTCGAATCTCCCCTCCCGCACTAGGAATAGACTGAGCCTTCGGTCCGTGGCGACTCTGTCCTCTGAACCTACTCTACCGCGGGCGTTTAGAGCGGACAGAATAACCCCTGAGACCTAGATCTGCTGCTCGTATGGGCACCAGTCTGAGGCTCGCTCTGCCTATTTTCGTCGTCTTAGAGCGTAGACTGCACCTGCGATTATGACGATCAGGACGACCGCCACAATTGCCAGCATCTCAGTCGGAACCCCTCCACCCGTAGGAGCAGGCTGTGTCGTTGTACTCGTCTCAGGTTCAACCACGACGGTTGTTCTTGCTGGCTGAGCGGTTGTCTGGGTTGTTGGTGGGAGATCAGTTGTTGCAGGGACGGCGGAGGATTCAGTTGTGCTTGTTACGGCTTGCGTGGTTACTGATGGGCCAACAATCTCAACGGTCTGCGTAAAGCTAGGTCTGGGTACCATTTCGATCTTGGGTCCGCTTGTTGGCTGAGCAGTTGATGGACCCCACGTGCATGCGCCGGGGGTTGAGGGGTTGATGAAGAAGCCCTCTGCCGTTGTGAACTCACCATAGCAGCCGCGATTCACAACCGAATACCCTCCGGAGAATGTCACCTCCATCTTTCCCTCCGCCGTTGCACTGGGCGCAATAATGGTGATTTTGCCCTCCGTTATGCCCCTCCAGGGAATCGTAAACAGGCCTGGAGTGGTCGTTGTGACAGCTCCCGCCCGTCCGCTCCCCTCGGGACAACTACCATACACGGACATGGCTTTGATTCCGGCCTTGTCTGTAATGAAACTCTGACCGATGGAATATCCGGCCGGGATGATGATCGCAAGGAGGGACGCATCCTCGGATTGGTCTCGATTCTCAGCTCGGAGAACGTAGACCGTGTCTGTCGCACCAGCCAAGTTGGATGATGTCGTTAAGTCGAATGTCGGAGGCGTCTTGAAGCCGGCGTTCGCCTGAGGCACCAACACGACAAAGACTAGCATGACCACAACTAAGGAGACCAATTTGGTCATTGAACCACCCAAATGAGCGATCTGAGTCATAGGGAATTAGGACTTCGCATCAAGCCATCGGAGACGCATTTGCGACCAGATATTGTGAACCACATCACTGCCAGCGTACAAGAAGAACCGACATCCGTTGCATCCGTAAAGCTGCCTGGCCATCTAAAGTTGCAGCTGCAGGTGAAGACCTCAAGGGATTCCTCCACCTAACCTCCACGCCATTCCTTGTCTGAGACGTGCTCATGCTATGTAGTGCAGAGTCGAGTTTTTCGATATCTTCCTCCAAGAGATCCGCCGATGCACATCTATTGTTGTTGCAGTAACAGCTCCACCTAACATACTTATATAACTCGTCGAATTATACAAGTTTGTGAAATACTCTTCCCTGTACGTATTAGGAACAGTCTTTGGAGGGAGTATATGTGAAAAAGAACGGACTGCATGAGCCAAACCTGGCAACAATTCTCATGGTGGAACGAGCGATCCACAAGGCCAAGGACTATCCCACAAAAACGCAACTATGGAAGAGCTTGCCTCGCGACGTCCAGTACCAGACATTCAATCGAATCATTAACTACCTGCTCAGCAGCAACAAGATCATCATGAACGACCGTCAGATTGTGTGGGTCTTCCCGGATAACCCGAAACTGAAGAAATTCTTGAATAGCAACGTGAAAGTGCCACGCAAGAGGTAGTCTAGTAGCCGAAGCGCCTCTCGTATTCCGGGTGAGACATTACCTCTATGACGTCCACTCGGACCCCTCGATGGATAGAACATGAGGATAGCATGTAGGTCATGCGCCACCCGTTCACGAGATCGCGCAGGTATAGGTTGTGCCTATGCCCGAACTTTCGAACATAATACTGGGGGATCTGGCGCTTGGGAACTTTGACGCCTAGCAGATAATTGTCCCAGAGCAAATCAAACATATCCTCGACGTTCTTCTTCAGACGTTTGTTCTCACAACTCTGAAGAAAACCACGGACGTCTTCCGATATGTACACGTCACATGCTTTTCTAGCACGAAGTATTTGCGGCAACTCAAACCACAAGTATCTAATGACACAGCGTCGGCAACATCAAACACGCAGAAATGGCTGCGACTTCTTTGATAAGGCTTGCCAAGTTCACAGACTCCCGATGGCTTCGTTTCATTCAGGACGCTAGGCAAAACTGATTATCTCTTCCAGGTTTGCTGGCACTATCAGATTCCATTCCTTCTCCAATCTGCCCGTGCCTTTGCCTGCCAGAAAGTAGTAGATCTTCGGGGACAGGTTCTTCCGAAAAGTGCCTAACTCCGCATCATCGATAACCCAGCCTTCCCTTATCTCCTTCCGGGAAAGAAGAAAGCCAAGCTTGTGAAAGAGAACTCTCTTCCGCTGCGCAATCGCATAGTCATAGAGTCTACTGAGATTGACATTCCTCATCGATGACAGGCTCTTGAATGCTTCCTCAAATCCGCCGGCGAGATTTACCCGATCTATGCAATCGAGGATTGTTCGCTCTCTGTCTGTGACTATCAGCTGTGCAGTACTCCAGACCGCCTTTTCTGTACCCGTCAGATCTCGACGAGGTGTCCATCTGTAGCGTATCCACTCGTAGCTGAAACTCCGGAACTGCTTTGGTGAAGCCAAGTGGACTGTGTTGTAGAGCGCCGCATTTGCGACTCCATGAATTTCCAATGCCGAATGATATGCTAGGCAGTACGGCGAGGTGACTTTCCTAGCGAGGAGGAACTTGTCCGCAGCTGGCTTCCGGCCGCCGACTTGCTCTAGGGGGATTACCTCATAGAGCCCTTTGCGTACCCTCACTATCTGCCCTGAGTTCAGAAGCTGCTTGAGCGTATTCATGCAGGTATCCTTGTTGGGGATGAAAGCGAGAGCTTCCTTGGTTGTGAAGAATCTATCATTCAGGAAGGCTCTGTAGAGTCTGGAGGTCATTACTACTACTTGATTGACACAAGTGCTACATAATATAGCCGTTTCGTCAAGTTGTGGGTAGTGAATAGTACCAAGAAGTTGACGAAAGTGCTATACTTCATCCCACTTGCGTCAATAACTTGGTAGTACCGAGCGCAGAAGTTAGGATCAAGTCAGACCTCGCTATCATCTCTCGTCAGAGCCACGTGACACCGTCGGAAGGACTACTCTCTCACTCTGGGGCATTCTATAGCTGCGACTGTCCTAGGATCGAGAACGCGGTCTCCGTTTGAGGAAACCAAACAACAATCCCAGCATGCTTCCTATCAGGATGGATTCGATGGGGAATCCTGGGACTCCGCCGCCTGTTCCGATAGAGGCCGGAGAGCTCTTGACACGCTGCGCGTCGGCTCTGAACATGAACAGTCCACCGCCAGGGAGTCTCCACGAATAGCTGAAACTTCCATCTGCCCCGCTTACGATCCGCGATATCTCTTGATAGTTGGCGCCTTGATTATTGCTGTACTCCAGGGTCACGTTGATCGGGCCGGTTGGCACAGGATAGATTGATCCTGTGAGGATTGCAGTGGGAGGATCTGTGGACGAATCAAGGCGAACATTAAGCGAGACAGACGTGTACGGCTGCAACGGCGGATTCGTCAATGAGCCGGCATTCTGATAGTACCATTGAATCGTTTGATCGAATACGAGCGCGTATGAGCCTGCGCCTACCGGAGTCATCTCATACTGCTGAATCAGCGGATCATACACCCAATAAGTCCAATACAGGTTAGCTGATGGATTCTGGCTTACACCGTTTATGCCGGTGACGAATGCGCCTGGAAGGCCCGGGCCTGGAAAGCCAGGAAAATTCATGAAATCCACAGTTGCGACCCTCATGGTCGCGTTCAGTAGAAACTCGCCCAAAGGCACGATGGTCCCGTTGTGCCATTCAACCGCCCCGCTCCCGTAGTTTATTCCGATGTTCACGGTGACCGTTGCGTCCTGCTTCACCGTCATCGCATGGGCACTATTGATCGCACCAGCCACCAGTATGAGAGCTAATATGACAAGAGGCCACAGCGGACCTACACGGGTCTTCATTCTTCCACCTGGGGGAGACTAGGTTAATTAACCTACATCCCTATATGCCTTCCGAGCGGTCGCGAAGCACTCATTGAAGCCTAACGCTAGCGCAACGTTCGCTCGTAATCTGACTCTGATGGCATCGCTGACCGGCCTGAACGTAGCAGCAAGAATCGCATTAGCAGGCGGGCCGCCCAACGTGAAACCTGTCGCATTTCTATGCATCACAGCAGGCATCATCGGAGGACCAGTAACGGGACTTGTCGTCGGCGCACTCTCGATCTTCATAAGCGACTTGTACTTCGGAGGCGGATTCTGGACCATCATCGACGCCGCGTCAATGGGAGCGATAGCGTTTCTCGCCGGACTCCTATGGAACAGGCGAGCGAGAATAGCTAGAGCCGAGCTTGTGGTGGGCGGATTCCTACTAACG
This sequence comes from Candidatus Bathyarchaeota archaeon, assembly GCA_022865625.1. Next base: position 9,867 of record JALHTB010000064.1, on the reverse strand, counting down.
GCAGTCTATGACGTGGCGACGTCTGTGACTTCAGCTTGGATGTTCGGTTACAGCTGGTGGGTCTCGATATTGCTGCTCTATGTGCCGTTCCTTACTGGGTTTGGTGTGCTGTATCCTTTCGGATTCATACACGAACTCACTACAGCTGTTCTAATGGGGACCATCGGGCCTACCCTGATCAGCCGGGTCAAAGTGCTAATCGGTCAGAAGAGAGAGGCACCGAGACACACGACGTCAGAGCAGATGGTGTCAGTGACGTGACACCCAATCATTCAAGTGCCCTGTGCTTTCCCGTGCAGCTCGCACAATGCTCGGAATCTCAGTCCAAGAAGTCACCCTACGTATGACCGAGGGCATGCTCGCGTCGCGGTTCCATGGCCGCGTGTACAGTATCCCGAGCGCTATCGACTTGGAAGCGATCAACTCCATCAGCCTCGGAGAGTCATCCACAAACACATCATAGTCCAGCCGAATCTTTGCCTCGGTCGAGTCGGTGCGCACGAACCTATCATACGGTACGGAATGTGCCTTCAACCACTCCTTGGCCGCGGTTATGGTTCGGGCGCTTCGCCCAGTGACGATGTCCGCCGCTCCGAATTCACGCAGAAGTCCAACCTGTTCTCCGACGCCTTCCTCTGTGGGAGGCATTCGTTCCCAGTTCAACCAAGCGTCATCGAGTATTCTGAAGAACTCATCACGTGGGATCTTGACGATCTTCCAAACATCCCACGCTCGAATATCCTCAATTGACAGAGACCGATTGTACCGTTCATTGTACAGTTCACACCAAGCGATCATCGCCTCTGCGAGAACACCGTCAAGATCAACGGCTATCTTCAAAACGAACCCTCAACCATCTTGCATTTCGGTAGTCATCCTAGGGGTTCAGTGAGATGCGCCGGGGGTAAGTCCTATACTGAAGGTCAAGCGCCCTAGCTTACGGTTTCTTTCGAACGATTCTCCACTCTCTCACTACTTCGCAGACTGCAGGGTACCCTTCAATACCCACCATAATGGCCCGGTGATTGTGCGTATAATGGATGAGGCGTGGTTTGGATATCTTTCGCCCAATGCACCGCAGCCGCTCTCCCGCAAGTCTGCTAGGTTGTTGGTTTGACACGCTTTTCACTCCACAGTTCCTCCAAGATGCTGTTCACAAGCGTCAGGTCAAGACGGAGCAAGTCCGCCATCTCCGAGGACCATGCCCTATCATTCCTCTCCAAGTACTCGAGAATCTCCTTGCGGGCTTTGCCTCTAGACACTTCACGGATCTTCATGACTTCTGCTCCTCGCAGTTGGTCTGCGTAGTTTCTGATGGCTTATCTGATGGCTTCAGATTTTGAACTGTGCAGCTTCTCAACCATCGTGTCAAGCGCTTCGAGTTCTTCTTCGTCGAGTTGGACGGGATAGACATAGCGCTTGATTTGCTTCGTGGTCGCCAAATTGCGGCGGTTCTATACAGGCACATAAACCTGCATAAATAGGTGATGACGTGGCTGGGCTTCTCGTGGCCTTTGATCTACCCGGCCTAGGTGTTGGCTATCTCTCGGTGAAGCTTCACTCTAGGGCATTCATAGCTCGTCCAAAGAAACAAAGGCTTTCTTGTCTTTGAGACGTTCATACTGCTTCTCCATCAATCCCTCGCATTCAGCGAGGGACATCAGCCGCCTCAAGATCTGATCGTACGTTTCGCCCCTCTTCCCGAAGGATCGCAAATGTTCTCTAGTCTCCCTCGCCATCGGGATAGGCGTAATTCCCATGAACCATTCGCCCCAGGTGAAGTTACGAGTGGTTTATGGCTATTAATAACGGCGCTTCGCTCGGGACAAGGACACCTCGTTGCGCCTGCTAGCCCAGTTCCGCGCTTCCCTGAAAGGTCGACCACTGCTACGGCATCAGACACATTCCTCCGCTGTCAAGAAACACATGCTCCGCGATTCTCTTCACATCAGTTGAAGAAATCAGGGAATCCTGGCTGAAGGCTCTGGCTCCGGGGGTGAGCGCTGCACTCAAGCTTCAACACAATTCCATTGTAGGCCGGTGTCAAGCACTCATGCCGCTCTTCACGATAAGCAAATCTCTATCGGGCATGGAGTTCAGGGAGAATGCCAACTCTTGAAGCCTATCCTGGAATACTCGCTTCGGGACCGTGAGCAGCATTTTCGCAGTCTCATCAGTTGGCTCCACAAGTAATGAACGATTCCCTTTTCGGAATCTCGCTCGCATATGAGATGCGTTCTTGACTCGCAAGTTTCCCTTGCCAAGGGTGCAACCGCTGGAGACTTGGATGCCGTCAAGCATGCATGATTCCGGTGGGGACCGTTTTGTCCAAACTGTGGCAGATAGGTCATGAGGTCTGCGAGGCTGCAATACTCGATTGGCAACAAGGCCCATCCGGAGCCCCAGAACCAGGTACGGGCCCAAGTGGCCGTGGAAACGTGTCGCTGACTTGAGGAGGCTGCTCTTGAGATTCATAGTCCTCTTCATGGTTGTGCACTCGTGGGCTTGGGAAATACCATTTCCCTGAGGTGGAAGTGACTCTGCAGAACGTCGACCACCAGGGCACAGACGACATCTTCGATCGTTAGCAGGGCAAGAATTGTTTGCATCGCGAGGGCTGGAACATTAAAGATGAAGGTCCCGGTTAGGTAGATCCAAGGTGCTTGAATCAGGGCCCAAGCTGCAATCCCAGCCAGTGCTGGCCTCAGTTTGCGTGCAAATAGCCCTGTGAACAGGCCCAGCAGCCCGTTTCCTATCAGTATTGTCGGGTCGGATCTTAGCATGGCCATGTAGGCACCGCCTATGGCTCCTGTCACTAGTCCTGATAGGGGTCCCCCGACGATGCCGGCAAGCATTATCGCGACCTGAAAGAAATGAATCCGCGACCCAGCTAGGAAGGGCACGGCCAATGCGCCAAGCGCCACCGCAAGCGCACTCATGACCGCAGTGAAGCCTACGAGTCGACTCGAGAGTCTCATAGTAATACCAGGCAACAGATTCGTAATACCGCTAGTATTAAAGGAACTCGGAACATTAATACTGGTCGGCACCCGATGGTAAATAGAGAATCAACTTTGAACACTGCCCGAAGGGTGATGGATCATCGATGGGGAAGGTAGAAAGGACCAGTTTCTCCGTGTCGCCCGCGGTACTGAAGCGGTTTGATGACGTCATCAGCAAGATAGGTTACGAGGACAGATCGCGAGCGCTCCAGATTGCAATGACGAACTTCATCACAGAATATACGTGGGCAACAGAGAAGGGAAGAGCGGGCGTAGGTGCCATATTATTCACTTACAGCCATCGACCCCACGGATTGCAGGAAGCGTTAGTCGATATTCAACACCGGTATCGGGACGTAGTAGACTCCACGACTCATGTTCATCTTGACGAGTCAAGGTGTCTGGAGATCGTCTCCGTCAGAGGCCAAACAGCAAGAATCCAAGAGCTCGCAAAGAGACTCATGAAGACACGTGGCGTCATCCAGCTCAAATTGTCCATGGTAGATGTCTAGCGTGGGAATGGACGCGAGGATCGTTCGTTACGTAGTTGAGGCAGACGACCACAGCTCGAAACGCCTCAAAACGCAACGATTTTGTGGGCTCACATCCCTGCTTTTGCATCATCAATCGTTGATGAAGTATCCCTGCACCCAGAGGACCGGTTGTTGCGGGAGCTAGGGCGCCAAGTCAGGACATAAGGTGCCTCTTATTCCGCGACCCAGGCCAGCTTGAGCTCACACTCGACCTTCAACGAAGATTGAAGCGCGTATTCTCTCGCGCGAGATTCCACGGACACTAGAGCTAGAGCGCGTATTAGACTAGATGCAGGAAGCTCGCAAGGACACAGCTCTGACAGTAAGCAGTCTGGTGACCGAAGGCTAGCTTGAAACTCGCGTCTAAGACTCAATCAAGCAAACTGCCAGCTGAACAACGGACGGGATTGAGCTGAAGCTAAGCTCAGAATCAGTTCGATACGATCGGTGAAGTAGAGCCAGCGTCTGGGGACGCTTGGCCGCAACTTGCCTTTCGTTTCCTTACTGCACGCATCAGTAGTAGCGATTCGTGGATGCATCCTCGGAAAGACGATAAGACATCGTCAACGAAAGGTTTAGAGTCAAGAAGCAGGATGCGGATGCATGGGTGGGTCCCTGATGGGTGCCCAGACGTATAATGTCGTACTGAAAGAGGATGAGGATGGATGGTACGCGGTACAATGCGTCGAGCTTCCTGGCGCCATTAGCCAAGGGCGGACGAAGGAAGAGGCGCTGGCCAACATCAAAGACGCCATCAACTACTCCTTGAGCATCTCGCCAACAAGATTCGTGAAAAAAACGATGGAATAGGCGGGATCTGTGATCCCGCCCTAGTCTTTCTATTCGATCCGTATTTCTTTCCCGCGCGGTCGCGGTTTCGTCTTTCGTAGCACTACTTCGAGTGCACCGTTGTTGTAGGTTGCCTTCGATGTATCGGGATCCACGACGGCTGGTAGTTGGACCTCTTTTTGGTACTTGCGCGAAGGAGTGTTCACTGAGATTGTCAGTAGGTCTTCTGCGCATTTCATCTGGATGTCTTTCTTCTCCACTCCCGGTAGCTCTGCTACTACTCTGACGTTTTCTGTGTCTTCCACGATGTCAACAAGTGGTTCTCGTGTTTCGCTTGGTTCAAGTTTCGCTTCTGGGAGGCCGAACATGCCGCGTCTGTGTGATGGTTTCACGTTGCCGAATTCGCGAACGACGGGCTTTCCGTCTGGACCCATCGTCATTGAGTGGCCGTATATGTAGGGGCCGAATTGGCGGACTGTGCTTCCATCGGGAAGCTTCTTCTCAGTCCATGCATCCTTTGGCAGGTCTCTAGTCATATCCTTGAACATGCGCTCGAACATCTCATCGAACTGTTCGAACAACCTCTCCGGCATGAAGAACGGTGATGTGCCGCGTCTCTTTCTTGAGAAGGGCCATTCTGGGAATTCGTCCCAATCTGACATGTCTATGATTCACCTCCTCTCGATTCGTCGGTTTCTCTTTCCATGACTCGCCTCACACGCTCCAAGAACGCCAAATACTCACCGAGCAGGTCTGATCCAAACTGGGTCAGTCGGTAGCTTTCGTCCTCCGCCTCGTCGATGATTCCTCTCTCGAGGAAATTCGCGAGGTTCTCGTAGAGCAGTTTCGGATTGATGACTCGTCTGTAGTCTCGTTTTCTGAATCCTCGTTCCATAAGCGGAGTGAGCATTCGGACTCTTGTCTGGTTGGCGAATACTTCGACCATTTCCATTACTTGTCGGAATGTTGCGTCGATCTGTTCGTCGAGCCAGGGAACGCGAGCCACGTCCAGTTTCCTGTATTCCGTGTTCGCCCAGGGAAGGCCTGTCAGGCTGGCTGAGAACGGGTATAGGAGGATGGCTCGAGCGTTGGTCGCTTTCTCGACGACTCCAAGCTTCTTGATGAGTTCATCGGTTGGTGGAGATGTCTCACAGAACGCGAGTGTTAGGTCGTCGCTGGTGACTCCGCAGATGTCCGCGGTGATCTTTGTCTGGGACCCTTCAGGGCCTCCTTCGGTTCTTAGTGGGACTTCGTTGTAGACGTGTTCGTTTCCTCGCTCGAAGAGGATCTTCGCAGCGTGGAACCTCTCGGCAAGGTGGAGCCCGGATTCGTTCTCGCTCTTTCCGAATCTCCTTCGAAACGCACAGTAGTCGATGATATCCCGTGGTCTGATCTCGGAAGGCGCTGCCGTGTCGAAGGCGAGCCTCATGGGATATCGAGCGTTACCAGAAGTAACATGTCGAATATAAACGTTACCAATGGTAACGGTCAGGCTCGTCGGAACACCCTACTCGCGCAACCCAAGCAATCTGAACGCCTCAGGGAAGAGCGAGGGATCCTGATGGGGCAGGCACATTGACGCCGCATACTCCCTCGAGAAGTTCGCATCGGCACCAAGCTCGATGTACTTGACCTGCTCACCGATTCTCTTCGCCTCGTTCCTCGCTTCCAGCGAGCTTAGACACATCTTGGCGCCCGCGATAGCCGTGTTCCCGACAAACCGGATGATCTGCGTCGGAACCTCGGGGATCAGTCCCAGGAGCTTCGCGTTCGCAGGGTTCACGTAATTCCCGAAACTGCCAGCAATGTAGATGCGCTTCAGGTCGGAAGCCCTGATGCCGGCATGCCGCATGAGAATTGTGCACCCTGTATGAATCGCAGCCTTGGCGAGTTGAACCTCGCCTATGTCTCTCTGGGTGACCATGACCGGATCGCCTGTGGATGTCTCCTCCGCCTGCGCTAAGACGAACGCGCGATCACCAGCGACCTCGGTGAGGCGCCTGGTGTCGATCTTCTGGAAGCGCCCCTTCGAGTCAATCACGCGACACCTCAACAACTCAGCGACTGTGTCCAACATTCCTGAACCACAGATGCCGACCGGCTTCTCGCCACCGACCGTCTCGTATTCGACATTCAATGTCGTTGAGTCGATTCGAACTCGTTCAATCGCTCCGTAGACAGCCTTCATTCCTTGTCTGATGTGGGCGCCCTCAAAGGCGGGACCCGAGGCACATGAACATGAGACGATACCGTTCCTATTGCCCACGAACAATTCCGTATTCGTCCCAATGTCCAGCAATAGTGAGAGTTCGTCTGATTCGCGCATTCCTGATGCAAGGACGTCTGCGACTGCGTCTGCACCAACATAGCCGGCCACAAGCGGGGGCATGTGAACGTTGGCGTGTGGATGAGCGAGGATCCCGACATCCTTTGCATGCAGGTCAAGAGGTGCCTTCACCGCCGGCACATACGGTGAAAGTGCAAGGTGTCGTGACTCTATGCCGAGGAGAAAATGGTGCATCGCAGTATTCCCGACGATAACCAACTCGTAGACTTGGCTTGGCGTGATTCCGGCGTCCGCGCATGATCGTTCGAGTAACTGATTGATCGCAGACAGGACGCTCGATTTGAGCTGAAGTGAATTCTCGTGGGCTTTCATCGCATATGACATGCGGGACATTATGTCCTCGCCGTAGACGAGTTGAGGGTTCTCCACAAACAACGTGCTGAGAGTCTTGCCCGTCGAGAGATCAACGAGAACACCAACCAGCTTTGACGTGCCAATATCTACGGCACATCCGTAGAGCTGAGAGGTAGTGTCTCCGCGTTCAATCGCACACACCTGGCCTGGAGTTGGAAGAACGGCCGTGACATCCCATTCGCATTCCCGAAGAAGCCTCGGAAGAATAGGCAGAAGATCAGGATCAATGCGAAGATCCGGAAGATCCCCGCTGCGTCGTAGTGCTTGGATGAGACGCTCCGAGTCGGGGAGAACATCAGAAAGCGTCGGTCCGGCAATTCTGACGTGCGCTTTCTTGACGCTCGGGTTGAGACGCGTCTCACGCTCAAGACCGGTTGATTGAACCTGCCTGATTCTGAGGCCGGTCTCTTCCGGAATCCTGACGACAAGATCCTCTTTCACGCTGATTTGGCAGGCGAGCCTGTATCCCTGTCGAACTTCGCGCTCGGTGAGGAGATCATGCTCAGAGTACGTGAGGTCACCTAGACTCTCGCCATGCTCAGCGACTACAACGCGGCACTTTCCGCAGGTTCCGTCACCGTTACAGTCCGAACGAATGAAGACACCAGAGGAATTTGCGAGGAGGCGAAGGTTCTCGCCAGGCTGGGCTTTGACGATTCGCCCTTCAGGTTCGAATCTGATCGCTACCAGTGCCGTTCCCTCGCTCGCTGATTGACACGGTTGCCAAGACGGAGAGATGCGGAGCCCCTAGCCTTGCAGTGTGAGATTAAGACTCCGTCGAGAACGGAACCAGCTTCGGAATCGCCTTCACGCCTGTACCTTCGTCGTTAGCCCTGTTCCAGCTCAACTGGGGTCGGGGGTCGCCGCCGGACGCGTCTCTTTAGGCGGGTTGTTGTCGCATGACTTGTTCCTGTCTATTTGGAGGGTCAAAGGCGCGACCTGAAGGCATGTGCTTGAATCTGCACCCAATTTCTCCCCTTCGGAAGGTTTCGGCTTCTCAGAATGCGAGTGAAATAGGCGGAAGGGAGGATTGGACGCGTGGCCAGGGCAAGAAGAGACCTGAAACTGACCAATGAGGCAAGAGCTATTCTCGGTGTCGTGGCGGTGAGTATTATGGCCACCACGTTTGAGCTGGGATTTGGCAGAACGGAGCGTACTGAGCCCTTTCCTGTGAGTATTTCTACGCAAACCGCACAAATAATGCGCTCAATGCTTTAATAGTACAGAAAACGCACAAATTATCCAAACAGGGAGAAGTGTGAGGTTTGAGCCTATACACTGAGGAGAAGGCCCCGCAGGAAGAAGAACGACGACTCGTGGTTCTGACCGAGGCTGGCGTCGCCTCGCAGAAGGCCCAACCGCCGACAGGTAGACCCGAGCAAGAAGCACAAGCCGTCAAGCGGGTACAGATTGAACCTCAGCTCCTCATCGATCTCCACAGGTCGGAAGCGATCTACGAGGAAGCCAAGAAGATTCTCCCGTCCGGTGCCTCATCAAACGTCAGAATTCACGCACACGAACCCTTCCCAGTCATCTTCTCACGAGGAAAAGGTTCGAGAGTCTGGGATGTCGATGGAAACGAATACGTCGACTACCTGCTCGCCTACGGGCCGCTCATCCTCGGCCACTGTCATCCGGCCGTCATCAACGCGATCAGAGAACAGATCCAGAAAGGAACAATGCTCGGAACCACCACCGAACTCGAGATCGAGGTAGCGAAGAAGGTCGCGAGCATGGTCCCCGCGGCAGAGATGGTCAGCTTCAGCAACACGGGCACCGAGGCCACCATGGAAGCGGTAAGGATCGCACGCGCGTTCACAGGCCGTGACAAGATCCTCAAGTTTGAAGGCCACTATCACGGCCACCACGACTACGTCCTCTTCAGCGTGGAATCTCCATCCACCGTTGCTGGACTCGAATCGGCGCCGACGAAGCTTCCGTTCTATCCGGGCATACCGGAGGAGATCGCACATACCGTCATCGTGGCACCGTGGAACAACCTCTCTGCACTTGAGAGGACGCTGAAGAAGTACGCGAGCGACATCGCCGCAGTCATCATGGAACCTGTTATGGGAAGCTCCGGTGTGATTCCACCAGTCGACGGATACCTCAAAGGTGTCCGCGAGCTGACACAGAAGTCCGATGTCTTGCTCATCTTCGACGAGATACTGACAGGTTTCCGAATCGCGAAGGGCGGCGCTCAAGAGCACTATGGAGTCACAGCAGACCTTGCCTGCTTCGCAAAGGCGCTTGGAAACGGAATCCCAATTGCAGCGATCACAGGTCGAAAAGACGTGATGGGAATGATAGGCCCAGGAAAGATAGGCTACGGAGGAACCTACAACGCGAATCCACTAAGCCTAGCCGTCTGCAACGCAACCCTGGACGTCCTGTCGAAGAACGATGGAGAAGCCTTCGCTCACATGAACTCAACCACCAAGAAACTCATGGACGGACTCCAGCAAGCATGCGAGAAGACCGGACACGACTCAATAGTTCAAGGAGTCGGCCCAATGTTCCAGCTCTACTTCACGAGGCTGAAGAAGATCAGCAACTACAGGCAGAGCCTACAATGTGACTTGGAGAAGTTCAAAGACTTCCAAGAGATGATGCTCGAGAGAGGCGTATACTTCCACCCAGACGGCACAGAGAGATTCATGGTCTCAGCCGTACATACGACAGAAGACGTCGAGAAGACGATTGCAGCTGCCGAAGATTGCCTCAGCAAGCTGCCAAAGAGATACTACCGATCCCGCTCCTCAAGGTAGGACAATCTCAGTATACAGTGATAAACTGCTGAAGACTAGCAGAGCTCAGCCCGAGATCTCATCCGGTTCTCTGA
>JALHTB010000063.1 GCA_022865625.1 Candidatus Bathyarchaeota archaeon | reverse complement strand
GACATTCTAGAGATCAGCTCGATCGGGGACAACAGCATAGACCTCACAGTGACTTCTCCGCCATACGGAGTGGACATCAAGTATCAAGACTACGACGACAGTCTGCCCTACGACCAGTATCTTGAGTTCACGAGAAAGTGGCTGTCAAAGGTCTACAGACTGACGAAACCGGACGGACGTCTATGCCTGAACATTCCACTCGACAAGAACAAAGGCGGCCAACAAAGCGTATGCGCAGACATCACGGTAATCGCTAAGGAGATTGGGTGGAAGTATCACTCAACGATCATCTGGAATGAACAGAACATCTCAAGGCGCACCGCATGGGGCTCATGGATGAGCGCCTCTGCACCGTATGTGATCACTCCCGTCGAAGCCATACTGGTCATGTACAAGAACAGGTGGAAAAAAACGTGCAAGGGAAGATCTGACACGACTCGTGACGAGTTCATCGAATGGACAAACGGCGTGTGGAACTTCGGCGGCGAGAAGAAGAGCCAGATCGGACATCCAGCACCATTCCCCATTGAGTTGCCTAGGAGATGTATCAAGCTGTTTAGCTTCCAAAGAGACATCGTGCTAGATCCTTTCCTCGGTAGCGGAACCACTCTGGTCGCATGCTTGCAGACAGACAGAGCCGGAATAGGAGTAGAAATCAACAAAACCTACTGCAGACTGGCAGCAAGAAGGCTGCGCGAACAAGGGATAGACGGATGAAAAGAAAAGAAACGCAGGGAAATTCATGGGGCCCGTTCTTTCTGACTCAATTCAAGCGGAAGTTGCTTGACGTCTCCTCTGGAACAGGAAGAGGCCGCCGGCTAGGAACAGGACTGAACTCAAAGCGGTGATTTCGAAAGGAAATTCTGGGACCGGAATCGCAGGATCAGGTCCCCAACTGCTCCAACCGTGTATGCTGCACTTGAGCCTCGCCTGGACTTGGATCGTTCCACTTACTTGCCCGAGATTGTACGTTACCGTGAATACTGTTGTTGTGGGTGTTGGTGATATCTGGACGGGTGCTAGCTCGGTCCATGAGGATCCATCCATAGAGGTGCGCACTTGAAAGTCAGTGGGGAAATGCCCTGCTGAGGGTGGATCTGACATCTGAGCGAAGTTGAACTCTATCGTGAGAATGTTGTTTCCCAAACCATCAAGAGAATGTGCAATCTGCGGAGATGACCCCCAAGCATAAGCGCTTGGATAGAACGCCAATCCGAGCATTGCAAGCAAAACTATGGTCACTAAAGTCGACTGCCTACTCAATCTTCAATCCTCCAAAGAATCTTGACTCTGACAGAAGCAGCCTGTTGACTTAAACACCGTGCCAACTCAAACGCAAGCTTCTCTCGCTCGAAACCTTCCATTCAGGAATTCGTCATCGAAGGCTCGCGCTCGCCAAGTGCAGGTTAAGGACACAATATTGGAGGAATCTAAGTCGCTTCGGTCTTCTAGTCCTTGATTGCTTCTAGTAGGCTCACTGCGTTCCAGATCTTCACCCTAGTGTATTGTGGCATGTTCGGGTCCTGACTGATGTCGTCTAGGGTTGATATTGCGTTCGCAGCTCGCACTCCCAGGCTGAGGCCCGCTGTTTGGAGGGAATCCATAGCGGTTTTGGCGGCTCTTCTTATGTTCCGCGGGGTGGTGTTGTCCTGAGAAACCTCGTTGAGTATAGCCATGGCTTGTTTGGTTCGTTCTTCGTACTCTTCCTTGCGCTTTG
>JALHTB010000062.1 GCA_022865625.1 Candidatus Bathyarchaeota archaeon | reverse complement strand
TCTGGCTCAGCGCGGGTCTCAGGCTCAACGGAGATAAGCATTGTTGCCACTCTAACGGGTGGCCTATCACAAATCATAGATGTGTCAGAGGCATAGGTGTCCTCGACTTGGTCGGTCGGTCAGGTGCTGGCAAAGTCTTGACTCGTCAGAAGAGCAGCGGCGATGTGCGCCAGATCGCGCAGGAACGGATTGACATACTTCTTAGACTCGCCAGGGAGACAGCAAAAACTGATGCGGCTCTTTCCAAGAGGTATGTGGAGACCGCTCAGAGAATAGGCATGAGGTCCGGGGTCAGACTCGGTCGAGAACGGAAGCAGTTCATATGCAAGAAGTGTAGAAGTCCTCTGATCCCCGGCGTCAATTGCCGAGTCAGGGTTCGTCCAGAGCACGGAACCCACGTGGTCGTTACCTGCATGGGGTGCGGTTCGATTAAGCGTTACCCGGCGGTGAAGGAGAAACGTCTCTGAAGAAAAGGATGAGAGCGCTGAAGCGCAGGTCGGTGGAAAGGGAGCCGACGGTTTGGATCGGTAGAAATGGTGTCACAGAGGCTCTTCTGGGTCAGATTAGCAGACAGCTTGATGCTAACGAGATGATCAAGGTGAAGGTTCACAAGGGTTCTTTGGAGGACACAGAGGTCTCCGAAATCGCGGGCAAGATCGCTGATCAGACGGGTTCCGAGATTGTTGACCTAAGAGGACGAACATTCAGCATCTACAAGCAACAAAAGCCAAAACGAGTGCCACCGAGGATGACCGCAGCGCGATCACAGTAGCTGTCCTTATATTTTGGCTAAAGGCCCTAGTGCAAGGCTGTTTCAGAAATCGGAGAGACTGCAGTTGCCTACAGCGTATGATGTGGAGGCCAACGTTCTCGTCGAGAGGCTGGCCAAGCACCTGAAGGAAAACGTCGGTGACGTAACACCCCCAGCGTGGGCCCTCACATCCAAGACAAGTGCACACAAGGAACGCCCACCACAGAACCCTGACTGGTGGTACGTCAGATGCGCTTCACTTCTTAGAAAGCTCTACATTCACGGTCCAATTGGAACCCAGAGACTCCGGGTTGAGTATGGCGGCAGAAAGAGGAAAGGAACGAGCATAGAGCATGCCAAGCCAAGTGGGGGGTCTGCGATCAGAGAGCCGTTTCAGCAGTTGGAGAAAGCCGGTCTCGTGATTAAGGAAGGTCCGAAAGGTAGGAAACTCTCAGGAGAAGGCGTTAGTCTGCTCAATAGGGTCTCAGCGGAGATATTGAAGGGGAGCGCCTCCGGAGAGGGCTCGAAGAAATGAGTGGGGATGAGCTGGGCGAGGAAGAGCTAGAGCAGCTGAGGAGAAGACGGCTCGCTGAGCTACAGCGCGCCGCTGCAGAGGAAGAGCAGCGAGCTGAAGTCCAGCAGCAGGTCGTGGCTCAGAAGCAAGCGATCCTCAAGAGAATACTCACAATGGAAGCGAGGCAGAGACTCACGAACATAAGAATGGTTAGGCCTGATTTCGCAGCTCAGCTTGAACTTCAACTGATTCAGCTAGCACAGACGGGCAAAGTTAAGCTGCCGATATCTGATGCACAGCTCAAGGACGCGCTTGTTCGTCTTCAATCACAAAAGAAGGACATCAAGATCAGGAGGATGTGAGTTGGCAACACACAAACCCACCGCCAAGAAGAAACGTCTTGCAAGAGCTCAAAGAATGAGAAAGTCCGTGCCGACTTGGGTAATCGCGAAGACCCGAGGCCACGTCAGGAGTCACCCGAAGAAGAAGAACTGGCGTGAAGGCAAACTGAATGTATGAGGTGACTTGATTGAGCAAGAAGACGTCTAGTCCAGACGAAGTGACGGAAGAGAAGGAAGAAGTGGCTTCCGAGGTTCTTGGTGAGGGGGAAGTCGCAGAAGGAGTCAAGGAAGAGGAGACAGAAGAGGAACCCTCTGCCGAAGAAGCTGCTGAGGAGAAACCCGAGGAGAAAGAAGCGGAAGAGGCAGCAGAAGAAGAGGAGGCAGAGGAAGAAGGCGAGGAGATCGAGGTCGTTGAGGAACGCATCTACACGATTCCATTTCGAAGAGTCTGGGCGACGCCAAGAGGGAAGCGAACGCCTAGAGCCTTAAGGATGCTTCGTGACTTTGTCAAGCGACACATGAAGACGGAGAAGGTCGAGATCAGCAACGAGGTAAACCAGCAGCTTTGGGCAAGAGGCATCACCAAACCACCTAGACAGATCAAGGTGCGATTGGTCAAAGACAAGGAAGGCAGGGTGATAGTGTACCCTGCGACCGCCGCCTAGACCTCCAAAGGTTCATCTGAGGATTCATGCTGGAGACGGCTCGGAACAGTTCTGGGTCTTGATGGATTTGCCGGCGCCGGTGGTCACCTAGTTGGGGATTCTGCGCGTCGACGTCTATGGTAACCCAAACATCGGAGTCTACTGTCACTCAAACGAGAAGACGGCTATCCTCCCACAAGGGTTACCCAGAAGTAGGGTCGACAGATTCCGAGAGTACTTGGACGTTCAGTCTTGCGTGACGAACATCGGAGGATGCAGGCTCGTTGGCATTCTAGTTGCAGCCAACTCGAACGGGATGGTTCTTCCAAGCATAATCCGAGACCACGAACTGAAAGTGATTCAGGACAGCCTTGAAACGAAGGTGAGAGTCCTTCAGGAACGATGGACTGCCCTAGGCAATCTTGTGTTGGCAAACGACAACGGTGCAGTCATACATCCAGGTGCCCCGGAGTCACTCGCCAAAGCAGTCGCGGAGACACTGGGCGTCGAAATCGTCACTTCATCGATTGGGGGGCTTCCGTATGTTGGATCGCTGGCCGTTGCGACCAACAAGGGCGTGCTGGCTCACCACTCCATAACGGACCACGAACGAGCAGTGATTGAAAAGACATTGAAGGTTCCGGTTGAGCCAGGCACAATAAATGGTGGAGTCCCCTATATCAGGGCCGGTCTCCTAGCGAACACCAAGGGAGCCGTCGTGGGACCGCTGACCAGTGGGCCCGAGCTAATGGCGATTACGAGATCGCTTGGAATCGAATAGTGTGGATTGCTAAGGCAGGGCTTCCGTGCCTCACGCCTCAAACAGCTTGTCCCACTTTCCCTCAGAGATCTCCTTCTGGACTTCTCTAGGGTCTCTTCCATCAACCGTGATACCCATGCTGACGCAGGTTCCAAGAATCTCTTTTGCCGCAGTTGTACTCGATAATGCATAGCTTCCCGGAAGCTTCATCATAGCTATCTTCGCGACCTGCTCCACCGTCAGGTTGCCCGCCTTCTCAGCCTTCGGACTGCCTGAGCCTTTCTCTATGCCGAGCTCCTTGACGATGAGGGCAGATGTGGTCGGGGTTCCGATCTCGACCTCGAAATCCTTCGTATCAGTGTCCACGATGACTTTGACGGGAACCTTCATGCCCGCATAGGCTTTGGTGAGCTCATTGATTCGGTTCACAATCTGGAGCACGTTTACTCCAAGCGGCCCGAGAGCCGGTCCAAGCGGTGGGCCCGCAGTGACCTCACCACCGCCTAGGAGAGCCTCAACTTGCTTCTTCTCTCCCAGTTCCTGCACCTCCTCGCGAAACCAGTTTCACATAGTCAGCGTGTACTGTGATCGGAAGTGTGGCAAAGCCTTCCTCCAGCAGCTCGATTGTGACTTCCTCCTTCATCTTGTCGACGTCGGTAATCTTCGCTCTCAAGCCTCGGAATGGGCCTCCAACAACCTCAACGGAATCTCCTACCGAAAGGTCCTCTATGACAGGCTTTGTGATGATGAACCGCTCCATGGCCTGAGGAGAAACGACTCCTTTCGTTCGAGCCCTTGCGTGTCGGACGCCTGAGATCACATCATCGACAATGTGGGCTCCGGCTGCCTCGATGAATATGTAACCCTTGATC
>JALHTB010000007.1 GCA_022865625.1 Candidatus Bathyarchaeota archaeon | reverse complement strand
GTCCGTCTTCGCGTCAAGTTCACGCAGGCATTGACTGACTATTCTGTCGTGGGTCGATGCGTCTCCGCTAACCACAGCCTCGAAGGCTCCTTCGCAGAGTCTGGACTCGATAGTATGCTTCTTCCCGGTCTGGGCTGTTTTTCTCTAGATGAGTTCCGTTGTAGGCTTGAGAGTTGTCGCCAGTGTTGCCGCAACGCCGATTCGTGTGCCCGTCTGCACTGCCTTCTCTGCCATTGGTTCATCGACACGAACGACGGGTATCCCAACCATAGGGCGAGCCGCTTCGACACACGGTCCCATTGAGGAGCAGGTCACTAAGACAGCATCTGCGCCGGCTTCTTCGGCACCACGCAGATAGTCTGCGAGACGCCTGTAGGTCGCGGGACTAGGTGCTCCCTCTCGAATCGTGTTCCTCAGCAGACTTTCGTCAACAATATGGTAGATCTCAACATTCGGCATGAGTTCCACACACAGTTGCTGAAAAGTTGTGGTGAGCCCGGCTACTGTGTGAAGAAGTGCGAGTTTCTTTCTGGGCACGGTCACCGAACCACGCCATCCTTGCTAACCTGATGAGAACTTGAACCAACAATCGTTTCCGTCAATATCCTTGGACTCTGCACGATGCAATGCCTAAATGCCTTGACGATCAACTGCAAGCTCGCCTTATGCAACCGCCGCCACAACGACATCAGAAGAGATTCATGATGCACTTCTACGTGACACTGACCAACAACTGCAATCTCAAGTGCAGATACTGCTACGGAAAAGCCTGCGAGGATTTCGGCAGCGACTTTCATGACCTTACAGTCGACTACTCGTTGCCCAGCTCCATATCCTACGACACAGACGCATTGCAGGCATTTCTGGAGAAAGATCGAGATACAGTTCTCGTATTCTACGGCGGCGAGCCGCTCCTTCGAATAGACAAGCTAAGAGAGATCATGGATCGAGCGAGGAACAGCAGATTCATGATTCAGACGAACGGGCTCTTGCTTGATAGACTGGAACCCGAGTATGTGAACAAGTTTGAGACAATCCTCGTCTCTGTAGACGGCGACGAGGCATTAACGGACCACTACAGAGGAAACGGGACATACCGGAGAGTGGCAAACAATGTGCAAAGAATCCTCGCGAATGGATTCAGAGGCGAGATCATCGCTCGAATGACGGTCGGAGAGGAAACCGAGATCGATCGTCAGGTCCTCGCGTTGATTCACGGCAAAGATCTGCCGGTCTCATCAGTTCACTGGCAGCTTGACGCATTGTTTTGGCAGAATGATTTCCCGAGACGACAGTTCGCTAAATGGGCCACGGAGAGTTACAATCCTCGGCTGAGAAGCCTCATACAGGCATGGGTGGAACACATGCGAACCGATGGGGAAGTCTTGAGACTCTATCCCCTAGTCGGGGTCATGCAGTCTCTTCTGGTGAATGAAACGAGCCCCCTCCGCTGCGGCGCTGGCTGGATCATGTTCAACATCCAAACAGATGGGAACATAACCCCCTGCCCGGTCATGGCTGGCATGAAGGACTTCTACTTGGGCAACATTCGAGAGACCTCGTCAGAAGGTCTGAGAGATACCGCCTTCGTATCTGATCCCTGCACTCGCTGCGATATTTATGGGATCTGTGGTGGGCGATGCCTCTACGCCAACGCCACCAAGCTCTGGGGAGACGAAGGATTCCGACAAGTCTGTGACACCGTCAAAGGAATGATGGACTCGCTGCACGAAGCGCTGCCTGAGGTCAGGCACCTCATTCAAGAAGGAAAGATACAGCTACAGGACTTCGAGTATACGAAATACAACAGTTGTGAGATTATCCCCTAGCTGACGGCCCTCGTGAACAATCTCCTGCGAAACCTAGCTCGCCGCAGACTCACGTTTGCCATAACAAGTGGAATGCCCCACGATGTTTGGGGGAAGGTTTATCCCTCTTTTCTGCATGAACTTGCGACTAGGGTAGTCGATAATGGCTTACTATTGCGTCCCGAAACCACCGCTTGCGTACACATACCTGTTGCCAATGCAGTACGTTGTTCCTCAGGCTCCTGAGGTCTACTATCAGCCTCCTCCTCAGGGGTACGTCTATCAGCCTCCACCGGTTGGTTATGTGTATCAGCCGCCGCCTCAGATGTGCCTCGTTCAGCAACCGGGCCAGCTCTACTACTACCAGTCACCAATGCTCAGAGTGCAATAGCCCGGCCTCAGCCATATTTCCTCACGGCTTCGATGAAAGCTAAGACATTCTCCCACTTGACACCGGGTTCGAGATCGTAAGCGGGACCTATCACGAGTCCTCCCCCATCGCCGACTGTTTCTATGCGTTCCTTCACTTCCGACGTGATCGTGTCAGGTGAGCCATAGGTCCAGTCTGAGGCGGTTCCGACGGTTCCCCAAAAGGCGAGTTTACTGCCATACTCCTCCTTGAGTCTCGCCGGGTCCATGACGTCTGGTTGGACAGGGTTTATCGCGTTCACGCCGATCTCAATGAGATCCGGAATTATCTGTTCAATGTTGCCGTCGCTGTGATAGAGAATCTGTATAGTCGGGTTCACGGCGCGTGCTGTTCTGATCATCTGAGTAAACGGATCTTTCAGGAATCGACGCCAGAGATCAGGACCGATCATCATCCGGGTCGGTTCACCCACATCATCATCAAGACAGATCACATCGACCCCAGCTCTCGCTAGAATTGCCACGCTCTCTGAGGAGATCATGGCGAGTTGTCTGAACAGATAGTCAACCAGCTCTGAGTTGTGAAAGAAATCGAACATCAGCTGTTCGAATCCCCTCAGCCTCTGAGCGGTCTCGAAGACTTCCCCACCTAGATGTGGCGGGCCACCAGCCACGGCCAACCTTCTTTCATGAATCTCTTGGACTCTCTCCGCCAAGTGACGATATCGTCGCTCGTCCAGAAGATTCGGAAAACGGAAGGAATCCAAGTCATGTATATCGTGAGCGCCCGACAGAGGTTCCTGTCCAGGCTTCTCTGGATGATATCCCCACTCGAAATAGGTCCGTAGAGTCCTCAGATCACCAATAGTAATCTTGGCCGGTAGAGTCTCCAAATATCCCAGGAAGTCTACTTGACTTACTGGCTGGCTGAACTCCACAAATCGAACATCCGTGCTGAGCTCTTCATCTGTGTCCCTTCCGTCCGTTTGAGGAAGTTTGGTCGGATAGAAGGAAAGCGCCATCGGGACTCTATCGGGCCGACTGATCGACATCGCGGCCAGGACTCGCTCTCGACACGTGAAACGATCTCGCTCAAGAGAGCGACTCATCTGTCACGACCTGTTACCGAACTATCATTCACCAATGACTCCGGGAACAGTCAATCTTCCACTATTCACGGGATTGTGAAGTACATTCTTCGGTTGCTTTTGCCTTTGTTCTCAAATTTCAGCGGCTCTATCTTGCTGATTTCACCGAGGCTCTTGACGTGTACGCCACCGTCAGCTTGCAGATCATAACCTTCGATCTCGACTATCCTGAGGTCCTTGACGTCAGGTGGCATAACGCTCGCAAGCTTCGTGATACCCGGAATTTGAAGCGCCTCTTCTCTCTTCATGAAATACGTCTTCACGAGCGGGTTCTTCGTGATCGCTTCATTGGCTTGGCTACAGTAGACCAGCATCTTCTCTCTATCGAAATCGTCTAAGCTGAAGTCGATTCTCGATTTCTCGGGTTCTATCTGGTTTCCTGTGATTAGTGCGCCGGTCTGCTTGTGAAAGATGGCACTGAGGAGGTGTGCAGAAGTGTGCATCCTCATTATTCTGTGTCTCCTGCTCCACTCGATGACTCCGTGAATTTCGCTTCCAACCGCCAAGGATGCTGCTGACTCAAGCACGTGTGCAATGGAATCCTCGCCTACCTTGATGGCTTCGAGGACCTTCACTCCTGCCAATGTTCCTGTATCGCTCACCAGGCCCCCGCCGCGAGGGTTGAACGCAGTCTGATCGAGTACGACTTGGTTGCCGTCGATTGAGGCGATTGTTGCATCGAATTCCGTGGCGTATGCATCTTCCCAGAATAGTCTTCGTGTCATAAGACAGACACCCTCCCTAGGCGGCTCGGCGACAAGAAAAGGTTTACCGCTTGCGCTTCTGTGAAATACGAGTTGAACAGAGAGTGTCCTCACTGGTGGACCATGCCCAAGGGCACTGAGCTGATCGATGTCGCGTTGGGGAAAGCGCCTGCCGATCTTGTCATCAGAGGCGCCACACTTGTCAACGTCTATTCGCGGGAACTATGCTCGAGGACCACGATAGCAGTCAAGGGCTCAAGGATTGCCTCCGTAGGCGACCTCGAACCGTCGATCGCCGCGAGCACCGTAGTCATCGATGCAAGCCAGCTCTGTGCTGTTCCCGGTTTGATTGACGGTCACATACACATCGAGAGCACGATGCTGGATCCCGTGGAGTTTGCGAAAGTCGTGATTCCGAGAGGAACCACCGCGGTCATGATTGACCCACATGAGATCGCCAACGTGCTCGGCGTTGGAGGTGTTCAACTCATGCTCTCGCGGACAGAGGGCATCCCTCTGAAAGCGTACGTTCAAGCACCATCATGCGTCCCATCCACGATCAACCTCGAGACAGCCGGCGCAAAGATCGGACCAAAGGAAGTCCAGAGGATGCTCAAGTGGCCAAGGATCGTCGGACTCGGTGAAGTCATGAATTATCCAGCAGTACTTGCCGGCGACCGCAAACTTCGCCTCATGATACAAGAAACACAAGAAGTACGGAAGGTCGTCGAAGGGCACGCGCCCGGCCTGCTGGGAAGAGAACTGAATGCGTATCTTTCTGCAGGAATCGTCGGGGATCATGAAAGCACAACCGAGCAAGAGCTGGTGGAGAAACTGCGTCTCGGCTGTGTTGTGGAGATAAGGGAGGGATCCACCTCACACAATCTCGCAACCCTCATCCGTGCCTTGAAGAGTCACAACCTCAGTACGAGACATGCTGTCTTGGTCTCTGACGACCGTCACGCGGGCGACCTCATGAAGCTCGGCCACATGGACTACAATGTAAGAAGAGCGATTGAGGAGGGCCTCGACCCGATCGACGCCATCACGATGGCAACACTGAACACGGCAGAGCATTTCAGAGTCGACACAGAGATCGGTGGAATAGCCCCGGGCAAGCGCGCTGACATCATCCTCACACCTGACATCTCGAAGATGAGGGCCGAAGCCGTGATCGCAGACGGGAAAGTTGTCGCAAGAAATGGCATCCTGTTGGCCAAGATATCTTCACCCCGCTTTCCACCGTGGTCGCTCAGGACAATTCACTTGAAACGGCGTCTCCAGCCCAAAGACTTCGTTGCCAGATCCAAGACAGAGAACGGCTCTGCACGAACATTGGTGATAGAGACATCCGGCGAGGTCCTGACCAAGAAGACAATCGAAGACCTACCAGTCAGAGACTTCCAGATTCAAAACGATCTTGAACGCGACATTCTCAAGATCGCAGTCATTGAGAGACACAAACGCACGGGCAACATAGGCCGAGGATTCGTGAAAGGCTTCGGCCTCAAGGCTGGAGCAATATCGAGCAGCGTCGCCCACGACAGCCACAACATATGCGTTGTCGGAACCAACGATTCCGATATGGTTGCGGCGGCAAACGAGGTCGCGAGACTTCAAGGCGGCCTAGTCTCGGTCAAGGATGGCACGGTACTTGCAGAGCTACCTTTGCCATTTGCAGGTCTGATGTCGACGCAATCGATCGAGGAAGTGAACCAGGTTGAGAAGCAGTTGTCCGAAGCAGCAAAGAACTTGGGCTGTGCGTTTGCATCACCCTTCATGGTCATGTCATTCCTGTCTCTTGCCGTGATCCCTGAGGTTCGTCTGACGGACAAGGGCATTGTAGATGTGAGCGCAGCGAAGTTCATCCCGGTAGTCTGCCAGTGATGTTGACCAGAATACTGCTTACGCCGTAATGTCGAAGTTGCAATCAAATCGAACAGTCAGAAGGGGATCGGAAAATCTGCTGCTCTGTAAGGGGACAGGTTTTAACGCCGCTCCGTGCTCCTCTCACCCGATCTGAATTGTCGAAATCTCTCGATCCTGAGACAGAAGGACGATCACTCGTGTACTTAGACAATGCAGAGACGACTAGACTAGATCCGGCTGTTCTCGATTTCATGAAGGATTTCATGGTCGACAAATACGGTGTACCCGCTGGCGAATTCGGCTATGGGCTTGAGGAAGAAGCTGGCGAAGCCATCGAGCAAGCTAGAGAGAGGATTGCCAGAAGAATCAACGCGAGCCCAGAGGAAATCATCTTCACTTCAGGCGGAACCGAAAGCAACAACATAGCGATCCTTGGAGCCGCACGATCCAGCTACCACAAGGGTAAACGTATTGTCACAAGCAAGATCGAGCATACATCGGTTCTCCGGATCACTGACAAGCTCACGACGCAAGGATTCGAAAAGGTCCTGCTTGATGTTGATCGCGAAGGCTTCGTCAATCCGGCCAATGTGAAAGCGAACCTAGGCGACGCGCGGCTAGTGTCCGTGCAGCATGGCAACCAAGAAATCGGAACACTGCAGGATGTGGCCGCGATCGGAGGGATCGCCAGAGAAAGCGGGGTTCTGTTTCACTGCGATGCAGTCCAGTCGTTCGCTAGAGAGAAGCTTGATGTCCAAGCGATGAAGGTTGACCTGCTTTCGATGTCGTCGCACTTGATTCATGGGCCGAAAGGTGTGGGTGCGCTTTATGTTAGAAACGGAGTCAAACTCGAACCCGTTCTCTACGGTGACGACAGAGAGAAAGGATTGAGGCCTGGAACCCCGAACGTCGCAGGAATTGTTGGCTTCGCAAAAGCCGCGGAGTTCATGACAGATCAGGACACGGTTAGGATGCGAGGGTTGAGAGATGAGTTGATCGAGTCGCTCTTGGCGATCTCAGACTCCCGTCTGAACGGGCCGAGAGGCGAAGGTAGACTCTGCAACAACGTCAACATCTCTTTCAGATTCGTGGAAGGCGAGGCGATTCTCATGCACTTGGACCTAAGGGGACTTGTCGCGAACACTGGTTCAGCGTGCTACAGTCAAAAACTCGAACCAAGCCATGTCATCCGAGCCATCGGAGGAACACTTGAAGAATCCCATAGCTCAACCCGTTTGAGCCTCTCGAAGTGGACGACTAGGCAAGATGTGGCCTACGCAACCGAAACGGTCAAGCAAGTCGTCGAGACTCTAAGAGCTCACAGCCCACTTGCAAGAAAGGCCTCTCAGAGGAGGTAACAACTATGCCGGAAAGCACTTTGGCGAAGAAGTTCGGGTATTCCGAGAAAGTGATGGATCACTTCAAGAACCCGAGAAATGTCGGCGTCATGGAGAATCCGGACGTCACCTCTAAAGTTGGGAGCGTCGCCTGTGGTGACCTGATCAAGCTGTACTTGAAGTTCGATCCCGACAAAGATCAGATTAAGGACATAAAGTTCGAGTCGTATGGATGCGCCGCCAACATTGCCACAAGCTCAATGATGACCGAGATGGTGAAAGGCAAAACAATCGACGAAGCTAGGAAAGTCACCTTCAAAGACATATCAGAAACTCTCGGCGGGCTGCCGCGAATCAAACTGCACTGCGCCGTGCTCTCGCGGCAGGGGCTCGAGACTGCTTTCCTCAAGTACGAAGCGAAGAGAGGACGCGTTAAGATAGACGAGGCATTCGTCAACAAGATTCTGCGCGGCGTACTTGATCCGATTCAGGGAGTTGACATAGTCTCCGCCAAGATACTTGAGAGCGTCACAGTGGAACAGGGCAAGAAGATATCGCTCGGTTTGAACGCGAAGACTGACAGTGAACTCGCAAAGAGCCTCAGAGAAGACATCCGCGACGCCTTCGAAGGCCTAGACATCGAGCTTGACCTGAAATTCAAAGACTAGCTTTCAGAAGTTCAGACGTTTCCCGTTCAACGTCAGGATTGTCTGCATGTGAACCGTCTTTTCTAGAGTGTTGTGTGCGTAGCACATCGACTCTGCTTCCGAGCAATTTCCCTGATTGCGTCCTCAGTGGCGGGGCTTTCTATCGTGATATCGTAGATCATATCCGTGAAGGCTCCACCCATTCGCCTGTCGAAATGCCCACGAGCAACAGCCTTCATCGAGGTCAGAGGGACGGATTTCGCGATGGCAAGTTTCGCGTATTGTGTCATGAGGCATGATGCGGCACCTGCCACAAAGTAGGCAAGTGGTGGAAGCCC
>JALHTB010000061.1 GCA_022865625.1 Candidatus Bathyarchaeota archaeon | reverse complement strand
TGCAGCTCGCGATTTGAGCTCTGGTCCGATCACTGACATATTCGGAATGGCATGCACTGTTACGCTTCGTTTTGACTCTGAAGGTGCTATGACGTCCAGTGACCGAGCGTTCACCTGCTCAAGGAGAAGCCCCTTCATTCCGAGCACAGCCTCGCGAACGTCATTCTGATCTGTCACCACGGTGACGGTTCTCACTGGTTGTCTCAGCTTGAGAGATGCCTTCATTCTCGCCATTGCAGCAGCAGAAATCACACGTTGGCATATCTCCAGTCGTTTTTCCAAATCGCCGTCTCGCCATGCAGTGCTCGGTTTTGGCCAGTCGAGCGCATGAACTGTAGGACAGCGTTCGAAGGCGGCAGGCCGGAACATGGCCTGATACAATGCCTCTGCAATGAACGGAGTGAACACTGCCATCATTGTGCAGGCTCGGTGAAGTGCATGGGATAGGACTGAGTACCCCGCCAGCTTGTCTGGGTCTTCTTTCTCAACCCATGTTCGTCTTCTGACAAGTCGTATGTAGTTGTGACTCAGATCCTCCACCAAGAAGCTCCTCAAAGTCCTTACAGCTTCATGGATTCTGTAGCCTTGCATTGCTGAGGTTACAGACTCAATCGTATGTTCTGTACGGCTCATCAGCCAGAGGTCCTCTTCTCGCATGTGTGGTTTCATTCTCTCTGGAGGATGAGCGGTAGGGTCGAACTTGTCTAGACTCATGTACGTGCTGGCAAACACGTACACGTTCCAGATTGTCTGCAAGTCTCCAGCGACTTGCGCGAGAACCTTCCATGAGAATTTCAGGTCTTCCCAGAGTGTATTCTGGAGCACGTAGAGTCGAAGTGCATCGCGCCCGTACTTGTCGATGACCTCTCGGGGTACGACGAAGTTGCCGAGCGACTTGTGCATCTCATGTCCTTGCTCGTCGAGCATGAAGCCATGCATCAGAACAGTCTTGTAGGGTGTCTCGCCGAATGCGACCAGTCCAGCTTTCAGTAGAGAGAAGAACCAACCTGAGATCTGGTCCCGACCCTCAACGATGAAGTCCGCGGGCCACCATTTCTTGGCTTCACCGTGCTCCGCGGGATATTCTAGGCATGCGTACGAGGAGATTCCGGAGTCGAGCCATCCCACCATGACATCTGGCAGTCTGCTCATTCGACCTCCACAAGTGCATTTGAGCTTGATTTCGTTAACCCATGGGACGTGAAGCTCTCTCGGAGCCTTCGCTACTGTGCTCTTGTCCCTTAATTCTTTCAAGGAACCTATGACTTCATGATTGCCACATGACTCGCATTGCCAGATGGGGAGCGGTGTCCCCCAGAATCGTTGCCTTGAGATGACCCAATCTCTAAGCCCCTGAAGCCAGTTGCGGAATTGATTGGCGCCAGCCCATTCTGGAATCCACTGAGTCGCCTCGACGTCAGCGAGCATCTTGTCACGCATCTGCGTGACCTTGACAAACCATTGGTCTGTCGCACGTATGATGAGAGGTGTGTGGCATCGCCAGCAGACGGGGCTTCTGTGGACTATTTCGCCGGCGAACAGAAGGGCTCCTCTTTCCTTGAGGTCCTCGATGATTTCCTGATTAGCTGATTTCACTTCCTTGCCGGCGTACTTGCCTGCATCTGCAACGAACTTGCCTTGGTTGTCAACCAACATAACTACAGGCAGCCCAGTCTGTAGTCCAACTTGGTAGTCCTCTTCCCCGTGGCCTGGCGCACTATGGACGCATCCAGTGCCTTCCTCAAGCGTAACGTAGTCTCTGCTCAGGACGACTCTGTGGCCTCCCGTAAGCTTGGACTGTGCAGGGACTATGTCCGCTATGGGAGACCGATATTGCAGGCCGTTGATGGTCTCACCTTTGAACGTCTCAATCAGCTCGAGCGTTGCGCCGGTTTCCGTGGCCACGTGTTTCATGCGTTCCTTGGCCATGATGTAGACTCCATCGTCATGCCGTACGCGTGCATATTCGTAGTCTGGGTGAACCATCACTGCAGTGTTGGAAGGTATTGTCCACGGGGTCGTAGTCCAGATGAGTATGTGCTCTTTCTCTCGTCCCTCTATTGGGAACTTGACGTAGATCGCTGGATCTCTAAGGTCACGATATTCAAGGACAACCTCGTAATCGGACAAGACGGTCTCGCATCGTGGGCACCAGTGGACAACCTTCAGACCGTGCTCGAGTAGTCCTTCTTGCTGTGCTTTCTTGACCGTCCACCATGCGGATTCGATGTATGCATCATCGTGAGTAAGGTAGGGCTTCTGCCAATCCATCCACACACCAAGGTCTGAGAACACTGCGCTCATTGCTTTCGAATTCTTGCCGGCAAACTCCTTGCATTCCGAGACGAACTTCGCAAGCCCATAGACATCCACGTCACGCTTCTCTTTAAAATCATGTGTGTGCTCAACTGCAAGCTCGATTGGAAGCCCATGACAATCGTATCCTGGCTGGTCTCTGCAATCGAAACCGCTTGCTCGTTTGTAGCGAAGGACCACATCTTTGACGATCTTGTTCCAGCAAGTGCCTATGTGAGGTGTATCCGATGAGGGAAAAGGTGGGCCGTCAAGGAAATAGAACTTTGGCCCAGTTGATCTTCTGGCTTTCACGTACTTGTATGCCCGTGTCTTCTTCCAGAGCCCGTCTACGTTCCTTTCCAGAGCCTCCCAATCGTACGTCTTCGCTATCGAGCCAATCTGGTGTCTCAAACTGAATCATCCTTCAACTGGTTGTTCGACAAGGAAAGCGAGATCCAAGAGGATGCTCGCAACATGCTCGCGGACTTCAGGGTCTGTTGATGGATGGCTTAGGCTAGGCAAGAACTTCGATTTCTCGGTCACCTTTCACAGTAGCCACCCGCGCCCAGCTTATAGCACAGACAACCACTATTTAGCCTTCATCACCGAAGCTCGCCGCATGACAAGGGAATCCAGATGCCCGCCTCGATTCTTGGCATCGAGTCTACTGCACACACCTTCGGGGCGAGCGTTGTCGATACAGATGGCCACATTCTCTCAGACATCAAGCGAGTGTACGTACCCACCACGGGCCGAGGGATACATCCGAGAGAGGCGGCTCAGCATCACTCATCCGTGGCTGACATCGTTATACGAGATGCACTGGACAAATCGGGAATCAGTTCGAAAGATCTTGATGGTGTGGCAGTGGCGCTGGGGCCAGGTCTAGGTCCAACCCTTCGCATCGGCGCGACTCTTGCAAGGGCGATTGCCTCCAGACTGCGGATCCCCTTGATTCCAGTTCATCACGCCATAGGGCACATAGAGATCGGCGCGCTCACAACCAACGCCCACGATCCGCTGGTCGTGTTGCTATCAGGGGGTCACACAACAATTGCAGCATTCGCGAGTCGGCGATGGCGCATCTACGGTGAAACCGAAGACATTACTCTTGGGAACCTGCTCGACATGTTCGCTCGCTCCGCGGGCCTCCCCTCGCCAGGTGGGCCGGAGATCGAACAACTAGCCTCGAGGAGCAGGAACTTCGTCGAACTTCCATATACTGTGAAGGGTAACGATGTCTCCTACTCCGGTCTGCTTACGGCAGCTACAAAGTTACTGCAGGCTGGTCGTCCTCTTGAAGATCTGTGCTTTTCGATCCAAGAGGTCTCGTTCTCAATGCTCGCTGAAGCAGCGGAGAGGAGCCTTGCACACACCGAAAAGAAGGAGGTTCTCCTGGTCGGAGGCGTTGCCGCGAATTCGGTTCTCCGGAAGAAGCTGGAAATCGTCGCCAGCGAACACGGCGCCATCTTTCGTGCCGTGGATCCCAAGTTCGCCGGTGACTGCGGTGCCCAGATCTCATGGACAGGAGCCCTGGCTTTCGGTCATCATCTATTCATCGACATTGAAGACAGCCGAGTGAGGCCTCGTTGGAGAGTGGATGAAGTCGAAGTTCCTTGGAGGTGAGTCTACGACACTGATCCGCAAGGGTGCCGAAGCGAGCATATTCCTAGAGGAATGGCATGGCAGACGTGTAGTGATGAAGACACGCTTCCCAAAGCCATACAGGGTTGATTCACTTGACACTTCCATCCGACTTGCGAGAACATCGCGCGAGGCGCACCTGCTTCACGATTCAAAACGTGCGGGTGTGCCCACCCCAACAGTCTATCAAGTCAAGACAGACACCTGCACTATCATCATGGAATACGTAGAAGGGCCACGTCTAAAGGAGGCGCTGACGAAAATGGGACAGTCGGACCTCAGGTCAACTTGCAGGCTTGTTGGTACATTGATTAGTCGCCTGCATTCAAACGGGATTGTGCACAGTGATCTCACTACTTCAAACATGATTCTCAGGGATGGGGAGAGGCTGTTCTTCATCGATTTCGGCCTAGGTGACTACTCAGGTGAACTTGAGGCCAGAGGCGTAGACCTGTTGCTGATGAGTAGAGCCTTCAAGAGCACGCACTTCTCACTCTATTCAAAAGCTTTCGAAGCTGTCGTAGAGGGCTACCGATCAGTCGCCGGAGAAGACGACACGCAACTCGCCCTGAAGAAGATGCGGGAGATAGAGAAGCGAGGTAGATACAGTGAAAGATCCCAAGAGAATCTACTTTCTCACGTCAAACATGGGGAAGTATAGAGAAGCGGCCGCAGTTGCTGCAGCCTCTGGTCTGAGACTGCCTATGCTGACCGCCTCGAAAGTCGAAATCCAAGCTAGTAGTCTGCAAAGAATCGCGTCATACGCCGCACGAGAGGCAGCGAACCGCCTTGAAGTCAACATCGTTGCGGAAGACGCAGGCCTTTTCGTCGAGAAACTACATGGCTTCCCTGGCCCCTACTCTTCCGATGCTTTCAAGCGTCTAGGCACAGAAGGCATCCTCAAACTGATGGAGAACATATCACAGAGAAATGCTGAGTTCCGTTCCGCCGTGGCATTCTGCAAACCATGCAGCAAGCCTAGATGCTTCATTGGAACGGTTGCCGGCACGATAGACTACAACCCACGAGGAACCGGCGGGTTCGGTTACGATCCCATCTTCATACCTGTCAAAGGAGATGGCAGAACCTTTGCACAGATGACTGTCAAGGAGAAGAACAGAATCTCCCATAGAGCCGAGTCATTTCAAAAACTTGCTCAATGGCTGCGGAAAGCGTGAATCGATGTGAAGCCACGCCTAGATGCCTGACTGGCGAAGAAGCCTCTCCGAACGATACAAGAACCCGCGTATTGCGTCCACGACTAGTTCGTCAGGCCTCAATGGACTCCCGATGGCGTCAATGAATTCCAGAATCTCCCGATAGAGTCCGTATGGGACCCTAATCTGGGCATCGTCTGCGTCTTGGATTCGACTCTCCATGGTCATCGCATCCATGAAGGGCAGTCTTGCCGGGAATCATTCATATCTGGCGGGAGGACGAGAGCGTTGGAAGAGTCGCTCAAAAGTGACGCGGTAGAGGTTTTATCCGAGGACAACCGGAACGACTTAAATAGATCAGGGTTAGTCGAATAGTAAAATCCGGAATCTGATGAGGATACCCTCGGAGTGTGTTCAACTTAGCAAGGCTATACAGCAGTAAGCGCGGTCGTTCGGGCTCAACGCGTCCTGTGAGCAAGAAGCCCCCTGCATGGTTCAAGTACGCGCCAGAAGAAGTAGAAGCTCTCATAGCGAAGCTTGCAAAAGAGGGCAACTCACCCAGCTCGATTGGGGCCATTCTCAGGGACAAGTACGGAGTGCCCTTGGTGAAGCCTGTGGCAGGGAAGAGCATAACGGAGCTCGTACGCGCCTCAGGTCAAACTCCGAAGGTCCCAGAGGACCTTGACAACTTGTTCCGTAGAGCCGGTGCGCTTCGAAAGCACTTGGAGAAGAACAGGAAAGACTACCATAACAAGAGAGCTCTTGCCACGGTCGAGTCTAAGATCCATCGACTCGTCAAGTACTACAAGGCCGAAGGCAGACTGCAGCCCGAATGGGAATACAAGCCGATGGCCGCCTCCGTGGCGTAGAAATGTCATCGCATCGGAATCTGGAAGGCCTTCTGACCAAATCGGCCGACGCAGCGGGGATTCTGAAGGACAAGGGGTCACACGGTTCAAAGATCCTACTGTTATCCCACTATGATGCAGATGGGCTTTCGGCAATCGGAATCATGGGATCTAGTCTAGCGCGGATGCAGGCTGGATTCCAGCTTCGTGCAATAAAGGAGCTAGACCCCCAGACCCTCGACGAAGCTCTCCGATGTGAACCCGAACTAGTCGTACTCACCGACATCGGAAGCGGCTACTTGGAGGAACTCGCAAAGATAGCTAGAGGACGCGAGGTCATAGTCATTGATCACCATCCACCGACAGCAAAGCCCTCGCAAGAGATCTTCCAAGTGAACCCACATGAATTCGGAGTTGATGGTGCGACTGAGATAAGCGCAGCCGGCCTCGCATACTTTGTTGCTCGCAGTCTATCGCCGACCAACGTCGATCTTTCAGCGCTTGCAGTTGTTGGTGCACTGGGCGACATGCAAGACAAGAACAAGGAAAGGCGTCTGCTAGGACCCAATGAGTTGCTGGTCGAAGACGCCGTCAATTGTGGATGCCTGAGGACTGACAGAGACTTGCTGTTCTTCGGCCGAGAAACCCGCCCCATACACCGGGCGCTTGCCCTAACAACAGCTCCCTATTTGCCGCATCTGAGCGGAGAAGAGGACAACTGCACAGCACTACTTGCGTCTCGAAGTATCCCATTGAAAGACGGAGAACGATGGAGAACATTAAGCGACCTGAGCCACAAAGAGAAGCAGGCCCTACTGACCGGGATAGTGGAATTACTAGCCTCTAAAGGGTTCAAAGGAAGCAAGGCGCTTGAGCTGATCGGGACCGTCTACACACTAACGAATGAGCCTCCAGGAGGCCCCACGAGAGATGCTCGCGAGTTCTCTTCCATGCTGAACGCGTGCGGCAGGATGGATCGTCAGGCCCTCGCAGTTTCAGTGTGTTTAGGCGAAAGGGGCCCGATCCTAGATGAGATCCAGGAACTAGCTGCCACCTATCGCAAGACCTTAGCTCAATATATGGAATGGTTGAGTCAGAC
The DNA here is from genome assembly GCA_022865625.1 of Candidatus Bathyarchaeota archaeon. The sequence continues at coordinate 24,311 of JALHTB010000061.1, read as the reverse complement.
TCCTGCTGCAGTCATGGAGCTCAGTGTCGTGTGCATAGTGAGAGGAGAAGAGAGAATCGCTGAGAACATGACAGGAGCACTCTCTTCGATCTTGTCATCTGCAGGTCACCTCAGACCCAACAAAGCAACAATAGTCGCGGCAAGATCAAGAGACGGCGGAGTGAAGATCTCCGCCAGAGCCCCTGAGGTGCTCCTCAAGAAAGGAGTCGATCTTGGGCTGGCTCTGCACCGCGCCGCGGCTGCACTTGGAGGGTTCGGTGGAGGACACAACGTCGCCGCGGGTGCCCACATTCCGACCGGCAATGCTGAAGAGTTCTATCACATGATTAATCAGTTCGTTTCCGACCAGATGAAGGAAGATTGAAGGCAACAGTTGTTACACGTCATGCAAGTCCCTCGGTCGCAAGATCGGTTGAAGCTGCGTTGAGGGTGGACAACGAGACCGCGCCCGCTCCACTATGCATCAGGTCGAGGACAAATGGAAGACAGGTCACTTCAACGATTGCTGGTGCACAAGATGTGGAATCGCTTCTGACAACGATCGACGACCTTCTACTCTGCCTAGTCGCTGCCGACAATGTGTTGCTTATGATCGATACAGTACCACGAGATGGGCACAGGAAACGTTAGCTTGCTGATTCTCGCGCGCCAAAGGTTTAATAGCTCACGGAGAATGCTGCGTCTTCGCCTGGTGATCGAAAATTGTCCAAGGCTGCTAAGAAAGTCAGAGACAAGTGGCGGGCGAAGGAATGGTATGATGTCTATGCGCCTGCCTACTTTGGCGAAAAGAAAGTCGCCTCAATTCCCTGCAGCAACCCAGCCAAAGTGATTGGGCGAGTAGTCGAGACGACACTCTATGACATAACAAATGACTTCTCTCATCAGTCACAGAAGCTGTACTTCCTAGCCGCCAATGTCAAAGGCATGCGGGCGGACACCATACTCAAAGGACATGAATACTCAGCGGACTATCTTCGCAGCCTGGTCAGACGCGGAAGCACCCGCATAGATGCCATCTTCATTGTCACCTCTAGGGACCAATATGTCACCCGTGCGTCTGTGGTAGCGTTCACACGGGATCGAGTCAACGCCAACCAGCAGCATCTCATTAGGAGCATAATGAGGAAGACAATAGAAGAGAAAGCCGGAACATTGGCTTATGACCAGCTCTGCCACGAAATGATTTTAGGCATCTTCGGTTCCGAAGTGTACAACCTTGCCAAGAAGGTCTCGCCACTGCGGCATGTTGGAGTGCGGAAGTCGAAACTGCTAGTGATACCTGAAGGCGTGATGGCGAAACCCGGCGAGCTGGTAGCGCAGGCGAAAAAGGTTGAAGCTTAACGGCCTCGCCTTTGGTACAGTCCTTTGATTTCTTCTTGCAATTGTGAGAGCTGTCTTCGTAGATCCTTGCTTACTGCATCGCGCTCCGCCAGAGCATGGGTTTCAGAGGCTAGTCTATCAAACCGAAGGATCGCGATACGAACTCTTTCCTGAAGTTCTCCTATCTTCTCTGTCTCATGTAGGTAGCCCGCAAGGGCGCCCAAAAGGGCTCCCGCGGTCAGGCCAGCCGCAAACGAGGCGAAATCGAATGCCAATGGCTATCTCGTTCCAGCAGAAGCGGGTTTGAACTTGTGAGGCTTTTAAGAGCGGCGGTCGATTGATGCAAGCAAACCGGGCACGGTGGATTCAACTCCAAAAGAGCCAGGAGAGCTGTTTGTGAGATCTTCAGGCCGAGTCATGAAAGCTGTCGTCTTAGCCGCCGGCAAAGGCGTTCGTCTCTGGCCGCTCACCGAGAATAGATCCAAACACATGATCCCAGTCGCGGGCAGACCAATACTGGAGCATGTAGTGTCGGCCATCAGATCGTCTGGAATACGTACGATAATAATGGTGGCCGGATACCAAGACGAGCTGATCAAGAAGCATCTAGGCGACGGACGTAAATGGGGGGTCAAAATCGACTACATACGCCAGTCGGATATCTCTGGGACGGCAAGTGCCATCTCCGTAACCCGTGAACTCGTAGACGACGGCGATTTTCTTGTGGTGTATGGAGATCTGCTGGTGAGCGCCGCTGCGATCAAACGTGTTCTGGAGACCTACAGACGGAAAGGACGCAAGCAAACCGTTGGGCTGGTTCCAGTCTCACGCCCTGAATCGTACGGAATGGCGAAGACCTCCGGGGAATGGCTCATCGACATCATCGAGAAGCCGCAACCCTCAGAAAGCCCAAGCGATCTCGCCAACACTGGGATCTATGTCCTGAGCCCAACCATATTCGACCACATACGAGCCACGAATCGATCGGGGAGAGGCGAATTCGAGATAACAGACGTAATATCCTCTCTTGCCAGAAACGGAACACCGCTCGCATGGGCAAGCATCGGTCCGCTAGACTGGCAAGACATCGGGCGGCCCTGGGATGTTCTCTCAGCCAACGCGAGCTTGCTGACCCGGACCAAGCGATCAGTCAATGGCATAGTTGAGAGAGGCACGATTGTGAAGGGGCGCGTCGCGATCGAGAGAGGCGCAACAGTGAGGACCGGAACTGTAATCGAAGGACCCGCGTGGGTCGGTAAGGGGGCCATCGTGGGGCCATATGCTCACATCCGCGCATGCACATCGATTGGGCGCGGAGCAGTGATTGGCAACTTCTGCGAAATCAAGAACAGCATAATCATGGACGGCACCCACATAAGGCACCTATCCTACGTCGGCGACAGCATCATAGGAGAGAGGTGCAACTTCGGGGCTGGCACGATCGTAGCCAATGTCAAGCTCAACGACAAAACTGTGCGAATGAAGATCAAGGACAAACTCGAGGATAGCGGCCTCAGAAAGTTGGGCACCATCACTGGAGACAACGTTAAGACCGGTATCAACTCTGCCATCATGCCGGGAATCCGGATAACTTCCGGAGCAAGAATCCCGGCCGGGTCAGTTGTCTGCGAAGACATCGTCCAAGCGTAGGCTCGGCATCGAGGACCGCGTGTCATCCTCGCTTCTTCGCGCTTACTATCGAGATTACATCTCCGTCCTTGAGTACGTGGTCCTCGCCAATCCGCATCTTGGACCTGACCTCGACTCCGTAGAGGAACCCCTCTCCTAGGTCAGAGTGGATCATCCCAGCGAACTGTTTCGCGGTCGTGCCGAAGGGAACAAGGTACACGTCGGGAAGCACCCGGCCTTTGTGATCTGTAAGACTCTCAGGGTTCTCGACCGGGTACACCGCAATCATTCTGAGCATCTTGAAGAAGGCGTGGTCGATGGCGGCCTGGACACCAGTCGAGCCCCACGGAATGAGTATCTTCTCTCGTATTCTGTCCAGCGCGTCCCTCTGTTCAGCTGACAGGGTCTGGCTTGTGATCTTGAAATTGCTATCACCGGGTTTGTAGTCTGTGAAACCTTTCTCTGCGGTTCTCCTAAGCGCCAGCTCTGCCTCGGCACAGCACGGAATGACAGGGTATCCCAGTTTCCCAAGAGTGTCCGTGTTCTCCTTTGCGACTGGAATGTCAATCTTGTTCGCAGCAATGAGCATGGGTTTTGTGATACGTCTCAGTTCGTGAAGGAACTTGAGGAGCTGGTCTTCGCTCCATCTGCTCGGGTGAGCAGGATCGAGCCCGAGGTCCTCTTGGGACTTCAGCACATGGGCACGCCTGACACCGAGCCCGCTGAGTCTTTCCTCGAGGACTGTGCCGATGTCTTCTTTCGTTCCTTCGATCCTCTTGATGGTCCTATCCCAGTCTTTCTTGATGATTTGGAGGAGCCACATGTCAAGCTCCTTCTCGAGAAACTCAACATCTTCCCGCGGATCATGCGTGCCCACGTCGCATGGTTTTCCCTCGATGCCCGTTGCTCCGGCCGCATCTACTATGTGGATTAGTGCGTCAGCTTGTCTAATCTCATCCAAGAACTGGTTTCCGAGACCTCTTCCTTGCCATGCACCAGGTACCAGCCCAGCGCAATCCACGAGCTCCACGGGCACTAGTCGAGTTCCGTCGATGCATGCTGAATTGGCAGGATTATCTTGAACCTCGAATTCTCTGCATACGCACGGGGTCCTGACATACCCCATTCCCCTGTTCGGCTTGATTGTTGTGAACGGATAGTTCGCAATAGCAACATGGGCCAGGGTCGCGGCACTAAAAAACGTGCTCTTGCCGACATTGGGTTTTCCTACAACACCTACGGAAAAGCCCACAGTGAATCACTGTTCTCGGCACACCATATGCGCTGTGTTATCTATTCAAGCTTCGTTGGAACGGAGAACCTGCATCTCGAGCGAGGCCGGCCTCTGCAAATGTTGCTTGGCGCTCATTATGGTGAGGCGGGACAACCTTTATCGAGCCGTTTCCTCGTGTGTTCAGGACCTATATCTGGGAGACAGGAAGGAAAAAAGCCGGCGGCAAGACATGGGCGCATACAAGTATCTGTCAAAAGCATGGATGAAACGCAAGGGTACAGACCTCAACAAGTACCTTCGCCAGGAGGCTATTGCCTGGAGAAGAGATCGTGTGATCAAGCGTGTTGAGTTCCCAACTCGCCCGGATCGAGCGAGAACTTTGGGATACCGCAAGAAGCAGGGTTTCATTGTGGCGAGAGTGCGGGTTAGGAAAGGGGGCGCCAGGAAGTCCCGCCCGACATCAGGCCGAAGACCCAAAGCGCTCGGTGTCACCAAGTTCACGAGAGGGAAGAGTCTGAAACACATAGCGGAAGAAAGGGTAGCGAGAAAATACCCGAACATGTCAGTGCTGAACTCTTACTACGTGTGGGAAGATGGCACCAGCAAATGGTTCGAGGTCATACTGGTCGATCCCAACCATCCTGCCATCAAGAAAGACCACACGATTCACCACGCGCTTGCAATTGGCGCATAGGATGAGTGGATCGGCTTGGCCGGATCACCAGCACCTGAGGCACTAGTCCAACGATTTGTTGCGAGCAAGCTCAGGTTCAAGAAGGCGCGAGGATTCTCGCTTGGCGAACTTCAACAAGCGGGTCTTCATACATCTCAGGCTCGCTCTGCTGGCATCAGAGTAGACCCTCGCAGATCTACAGTTCACCCTCAGAATGTGGCCGCCCTGAAAGCCTTTCTGAGTCCACCGGCCCCAGCAGCAAACGTCCCGGAGGCCTCCGAACCTGAAGTGGAAAAGCTCGTGGCCAAGGAAGCCCCGTCCATCAAGAAGACCAAACCACGCCGCAAGAGTCCTGTGAAGAAAAGGAAACGTTGACGGCACATCACAGTGCTTATTTTTCCGTCGACTAACGATACAACTGTTGGTAAGCAACAATTGCCTGACAAACGCAGGACCGTGATCATCAAACTCGGCGGATCAGTAATAACGGACAAGAAACAGGCATCCAGGGCTAACCTCGACTCAATCCATCGGATAGCAAGAGAGCTCGCCAAACGTAAGGAGAGACTCGTTCTTCTAAACGGCGCAGGTTCCTTTGGACACATCCCCGTGAAACGTTATCGCCTCGACAGAGGCTTCAGCGCACAGAAGATGAACTCGTTTGTGCAGACAAAGCTACAGCTACTGAAGCTTCAGGAGATCCTTACTTCGATCCTGTGCAGCCACGGGGTCCCCGCGGTACCGTTCACTTCCTCCAGTTTCATGACAGCCCGGTCGGGGAGGCTCTACAGAGCCGACCTGACTCCACTTCGCAAGTTCCTCAGCATGGGCCTCGTTCCCCTGCTAGGAGGCGATCTAGTTCCGGATCTCAATCAAGGCTGGAGAGTAGTTTCAGCGGACCAGATGGCATCTTGGATTGCACCGCGAATAGGTGCGTCAATGATGATCTATGGAACAGATGTCGATGGTCTATACTCACGTGATCCCAAGACTGCGGATGATGCACGCTTGATAAGCACAGTCGCCTGTCGAGATGTCAGATCACTTGCCAAAGCTGCTCTAGGCTCAAGAATGCCAGACGTCACGCTCGGAATGCGAGGGAAGATACTTGAAGCCGAGAGAGCCGCGAGAAGGGGAGTAGAAGTAGTCATCATGAACCTCACGAAACCCAAGAATCTGCATCCGATTCTCGACGGTAAACAAGGGAAATGGACAAGGATACTTCCAGAGAAGTGACTGCTAGAGTAGGCTGAGATTCCCCGTCAAGGTGTCGACAAGCGAAGATGGTGCAGGGCCGATCGCGAGGCAAGTTGTCGTTCCGGGCTCGATCTGAGTAAGGCCCCGATCAGTGATCAGAGCAAATGGAATTCTCAGTTCTCTCGCTCGTCTTTCCAGCTGAAGGATATCTTCCAGAGAATCCACCCTGACTGCAACCTTGCATTGGCCCTCATCCAACCAGGCCTTCCACCATCCAGCGGACTTCTTACGAGCTTCTTCGGCCGCCGAGACAGCTGCGTGGGCTACTTGGACTGCAATCTTGCCTTTCCCCATATCGAGGTCTCGCCTGACCAAAATCACCTGCTTGAATTCGAAGTCGATCAGTGCAAGTCACCGATGCCAGGGCCTCTAGCTTTGAACGTAGCAACTAGTAAAAGCCACTTACAAGAGCATTCCGTACAGCAATCGGTCGCGTTGTGATATGACCGCTCGGCAGTCGCATCTCCTTTCGGCGAATTTCACCGCCATCGCTCATGCAACAGAAGACATAGGCAAAGTGGAGCACGCGCTCGGGTTCCTGATAGCACTCGTCGCAAGGACTGAGATTGCCCTTACTCGTCGGTATCTGAAGGGCCATTATGGAAACATGATCACGACTGTTTCAGGGAAATTGTCGGCAAAGGAACTATCCTCCGAGTCTCTCAGCATAATATCACAGAAGCTTTCAGAATCGGACAAACAGTTCCTCTCTGACTGTGCAAAGAGCTGTCTCGATGAAGAAGGCAACCTCTATCTGAGATTTGACAAGCAAGAGGCCCTTCTTGGGAATGTGAGGCTCTGTCAAGGTGATCCAATTCGGATGAAGGTGAAGTTCGCTCCTTACTACGATGCGGAGGCAATAATCAGAGTTTGCAGAGAGAGCGGTCTCATCTCATGAGATCTTACGCCGATCTCCATCTCTGCCCTTCATTGGACGATATGGACAACGCTCGTTCAATGGCAAATGCGTTGACTGAACTTCAGACGAAGATGATCGGTCTTCTTGTGCCGCCAGACCGATTGTCATCTTCCGAACCGGTGGTCGAAGTGTTCGGGAATGCGGGTCTTGACGTGGCCACAAGGTTGGACCTTAGACCCAGGTCTCGAGAGGAGCTTCTCAGGAATCTCAGCAGATTTAGAGGCAAATACGAGATTATCTCAGTTGAGTGTAGGACGCCCTCTGTTTCCAGAGTGGCAGTCCGAGACCGACGAGTCGACATCGTCTACTTTCCAAAAAGAGAACCGCGCAACTTGCTGCGGAGTAGACTTGCGGAGACATGTCGTGCCGCTTTGGAGTTCAACCTCTCTGAATTGATCTCCGGGCCCGGATTTGAAGCGCGGCTTCATGTGTTCAAACGCGAAATCGAGACCGCCGTTGACGCCTCAATAGATGTGATTGGTTCCACGAAGGCAGCAAATCCATACGAGTTGAGATCCCCTAGAGACATAGCAGCACTCCTGCACTTGATCGGGCTTCCACTTGATGCCGCACTGAGGTCCGTGTCAGATAACGCGGATACGATGGTGAAGAAGAACCGACAGAGACTTGGTAGACCGCAGCTCGAAGAAGGTGTCAGGATCCTGAGGAGGTCGGCAAGACACGCGTAGATACTCGCGGAGATATGTCCTCGTTAGACTCCTTTCGACGAACCCGATCTCAACGGAAGTCATCGAACGTACGGTCCGGAGCTGCATCGAACAGATGGTGGGCAACTTCGGAGCGGTGGAGATCACGGCACGAATGATTGGCTTCAACGAGGCGAGTGGTATGGCTGTGTTCAGTTGCAGATCGGATTCAGTCGAGAGACTACGTGCAATTCTGACGCTCATGACGCATATGGGTGGCAACCCAGTAGCCGCGGCGGTTGTGCGCTCCTCCGGTACAATCAAGGCGCTCGGAGTGCCCGTCCGAAGACGCACACGGTAGAACGCTGCCCCAGTCCCGCCCAGACCTCGCGTAGAGCGGAATCAAGCATTGGCACGTTTCCGGAATGCGGTCTGGAAACCATATTCCATATTCAGAGCATGAGCGAGGCTGCGGTTCCAAGAATTGCGATGATGAGCATCATCGGAAGCGCGACGGCGATACTCATCACAGAGGCCAGATACCCCATCAGGTAGGTAGCGAATGAGGCAACCATCAATCCGAGGCTCAGATTCAACGCATAAGTCAACCCCAATCTTCTGTGTGGCATCCTCAGACCTAGCAAGCCGTTCACGGCTGGAAATGTGATGAAGACCGGAATGCCAGTCAAGACGACCGCAAGGTAGGAGGGCGTCGTGGCCCAAGGAGCAGGGACCCCGAGGCCAAGGGCTACGTATGCAAGCAGGAATAGAAGAGCATCAATTGCGAACGCCACCCGGAGCGTCCTGGCTTCCCCGCCCAGCCTACTCACGACTCTCCCGGTCATGAAACCTGCGAAAACTCCGACACCAATCCAGGCTGCAACAAGCGCTGTACTCAATGATGGACTGAGTCCACCTACGAGATTGAAGTATAGCGGCATGTATCCCGTGAAGAGAATGAATGTCGCGGTACTCAATGAAGAAACCGTGGCCAACACCGCGAAAGCGGACTTCGTGGATCTTGTGTTCCTCTGAGGAGCCTCCTCGTTGACTTCGCCGACCGGAATCGTTGGCTGTTTGTGAATGGCAACATGATGTCTCATGATCATCCTTGCAAAGTATGCGAACAGGGCTGCTCCAATCGCACCCCATGTCCAGAATGGTATCTTCCAGCCCCACATTTCCGAGAGCAATCCTGTGGAGAAAGTTGCCAGCGCCAGGCCGATGTCCCCGATCGCCGCTTGGAATCCAAAGGCTGCGGTCTTGTTCTGAACGTAGGTGCGTCCTATCGAAGCAAAGCTAACGGGATGATAGACAGCTGCTGCACAGCGAAGCAAGACGTAGAAGATGAGCACCTGTGTGAATGTGGAACTTAATGGGAAGGCAAGATCCACGGCGATTATGCCTGCGAATCCGAGAACTAATGCCCGATCAGCGTGGCCTATGTCTGACAGAGACCCAAAGATGAACTGCAGCAGCATTGTCGCTACGAGTCCGAGACTAAGGATCGTGCCGATCTCAACGAAGCTGAGTCCGAGGCTGAGTCTCATAACAGGCAAGGCTGACGCAAAGAGCGCGAGAGAACCATCGTTCACGCAGTGGAACACGCTGAGTGCGTGCAACATACGGGAGCCGTCATTCAATGCTCACTCAGCAACCGCCGCGAATCGCACCCAACAGCAACCTCTCAGTTATCCATTGCGGATAAGAGACACCGGCCATTGTGGGACTGATGTGAGGGCCAAATAGGTGGACACCGCTTTCCTGGTCAAAGGACTCGTCATAGGTTTCTCGATTGCAGCACCGGTAGGGCCGATCGGCATGCTGTGCATACGTCGCACATTAGGCGATGGGCGGGTCGCTGGATTGTTATCCGGTCTTGGTGCAGCCACTGCTGATGCGATCTACGGCTGCATCGCTGGTTTCGGGGTTGTTTTCGTCTCTACCATCTTGCTTACTCAACAGGTGTGGCTTCGTCTCGTTGGCGGCGTGTTCCTTTGCTATCTCGGTGCTAGGACCTTTCTCGCTAGTCCTGAGGAACGAATCAGCGCGACGAACCCGCTTGGCCTGGCTGGCATCTATCTCTCGACTTTCTTCCTCACACTGACCAATCCAATGACAATCATCTCGTTTGCCGCCATATTCGCAGCGTTAGGAGTTGGCAACACAAGCGGGAGCTACATCTCAGCAGTGACATTGGTGGTGGGAGTCTTCGTTGGATCGGCTCTATGGTGGCTCATCCTCAGCAGCATCGTCAGCCTGTTTCGATCCAAACTCAAGCCTGGCTGGCTGAAGTGGGTAAACAGGTTGTCGGGTCTTGTCATTCTGGGGTTTGGTGTCCTCGCCATCTTGAGTTTGAGACTCTGACAGCTACGCCCGTCGTAGCATCGTACCGTCCTAGAATGGCCCATCTGGGGAAACTTGCGACAAGCCATGCTTCTTGTGGCATGCGGTCATGACCCAAATGAACGGCAATCTCAAGCAAAGACATGCTGGCTATGCTGTGCCGGATTTCCGATCGCATGCAAGGTTGACCAGCGTTTTCTTCATGAGTTCTATGTCCTTGAGACGTACAAATTCGTCGACTCCGTGAAAGCGGCAGTCACCGCGAATCGGCCCGAAACTCACGACTGGAATACCGACCTTCGAGAAGTAGTGGCCGTCATTTCCACCAAGTTCTCCTGCTAGCGGGATCGTCTTCCCGAAAGCTCTGCTGGCCGCTCTTGAGAACTGCGTGACAAAAGGATGCTTGGGGTCTGTAAAGTAGTTGGACGGGTTCTGCTGAGTGTATTCAAGCGTCGCGTCCACCTTCTGTGAGGACCGCAGTTTCCTGAAGTACGTATCGAGGCTCGCCTTTGCATCCTGGTAGTTCTCGTCCGGGCACACGCGAAGGTCGAATCTTGCCTCGCATTCTCCAGGAATAATGTTCTCTTTCTCGCCTGCACTGAGCATGGTGAGCGAGAATCTTCCCCAGATCCGCTTGTACGGCGAGCCGGGAGGTGCCAGGATTCTCGACTTGACTCGTTGACGAATTGCCGAGTACTTCGAAAGTCTTCCAAGGAACGGAATCGCCTCATCTATTGCATTCTTCGCAAGATGAGGATACCCAGCGTGACCCTGCTTCCCCTTCACGATCACCTTTCCCCACAGTATGCCGCTGGCTCCGATCGAAACGCAGGAAGGCGCAGCATCAACCACAACCGCGGCATCTCCCCGAAGCTTCACGTGATTCACTAGGTATCCCAAGCCCAGCTCGCCTCCAACCTCCTCGTCAGGACAAGCAAGTAGTGCAACGTTTGCTCTTGGCGTCAGGGTTATGAGTTCTCTCAACGCCGCCATCGCACACACTATGGCTGATTTGTCATCGGCGGCACCACGCCCGAAAGCTCTGTCACCTTCTACTGTGAGCTTGAATGGTTCGTGATGCCAACCACTTCCAGCTGCTACGACATCGTAGTGGGTTGCGATGAGAATCGTCTCCTTTGCACCCACGTCAAGACGGGCAATAATGCTCGGTCTCGGCTTCTTGTCAGGCGCCAGTTCGACTGCATCGTAGACTTCGGTCTTGAGTCCGATAGATTCAGCTTCTTTCTTGATCACGTTCACGCACTCGACGTAGCCGGTCTTCAGATTGGAATCTGAGTTGATCTCAACCAGGCGTGATAGAAGATCCATCTCCTTCGAGAGTTCCATCTCACATCACCGCGCACTGTCTTAGTCCCTGGCAGTGTGCTCTCAATAGGTTTGCGCTACCCTTGGCGAAAGAAGTTATAGGGCGTCATCCTGAATGCAATCCGGGGATGACGAAGCCAGTCCCAGACTGATCTTCTTGCTGAATGAAATGACGAGCTCTGCGACGGGCGGACCCAAACATCCACGAGTACGTAGGATGCGGGGCTATGTGCCGGGTGCTCTGCTACGTACTCGTTAGTCTCATCCGGGAAAGAAGTAGGGAACACTCTGCTGTGCGGAGGGAACTGAACCTCTTCTCCTAGCATGGTGTTCTCTGACTTTTCGTTCTCTGATGGTGATGACGCCAGATTGAGTCACAACGTGATACTCGTCCATTCTCATGTGGTGGAGAGCTCGTTTGACTAGGTCCTTGACCTCTTGTATGCTCGGATGAGGCCCAGGCTGATCGGCCCCTCCCACTAGCACTGAGCCACGATGAACTCGCGTCTGCACCTTGAGTTTCTCACGGAGGAATCTGGTCAGTAGCTCACGGTCTCCATGGAATTCCCTTGCATCGACTTCTATCATTGGCCCACACTCGATCAAGATCAGTGACGCAGGCTAGGCATGTTAAGTCAGTACTTCCGATGGAAGTTGCTTTTCGGGTTTTGGTTGGGCTGCACCTTACCGCCAAAAACACGTCACCCAACGTTCGTTGCTGGAGGGTCGATGCAGGAGAATGGCAATTGGTTTCGCCATCGCTGGTCGGGGCGCATCTAGCGTTTAGAACTGAGCTTGCCCACGCAAAGCGCTGGATTTAGATAGTCCGCTAATTGACTAAGGAGAGAAAGCGACCTAGTATTCTCCCAAAACACGGCAACGGGGAGCGAAGGTTGCGGGAAGAAGGTAACGCATCAGCATAGAAGGGTGAAGATGTTTGTCAATGTTTTCCGTACCTGGGGCCTACGACCGTGCGATCACCGTTTTCTCACCAGACGGTCGGCTCTTTCAGGTTGAATATGCCTCTGAGACAGTGAAGAGAGGTGCAACCGTCCTCGGGATTGCTTCACCTGAAGCAGTCATTCTGGCGGCAGAGGAGCGGGCCACCTCGAAGCTTCAGGATCCCTCGTTCATGTGGAAGATCTTCCAGATTGACGAGCATGTGGGTGCGGCCGTTGCAGGGCTGAGCTGTGATGCCCACATCCTTGTTGACCAGGCCAGGATCTATGCGCAGAGCAACCGGCTCCTCTATGACGAGCCAATTGATGTTGAGATCCTGACTCGAAGGATTGGCGAAATCAAGCAACTCTACACTCAGCATGCAGGCGTCAGACCATTTGGAATCTCGATTCTCTTTGGAGGAATCGATCGCAAGGGAAGCCGTATCTTCTGGACAGATCCAAGCGGCGCCTATCTTGCTTACAAGGCGTGGGCAATCGGAGCAGGTGGCGACGTAGCAAACGAGATCCTCGAACAAGAGTACACAGACTCGATAACCCTCGAAGAGAGCATTGTGCTGGCCCTGAAGTGCATGAGCAAGGTGCTTGAAGACAAGATCGATGCCCAGAAGATCAGAGTAGCGCTGATTCCAGCGGCAACAAAGAAGTTCGAGAAAGTTGCGCCCGCGGACGTCGAAAAGTACCTCAAGAAGCTCGAGTCAGCCAAAAAGGCTGGCACCAAATGAGCGACAAGTATACAACTGCACGGATAACCAAGAGCGGGGAGAAGTTCGAGATCCTCGTCAAACCCGAGCCTGCCCTCGAGTACAAAATGGGCAAGGCGATCCCCGTCTCCCAAATGCTCGTAATCGACGAGATTTATGCTGACTCCAGTAAGGGAACACATGCCTCGGCTGAGAAGCTTCAGAAGGCGTTCGGAACCACCGACCCGCTAGCCATCGCCGAAGAGATAATGAAGCATGGCGAGCTTCAGCTAACCACCGAACAACGCAGGCAACTCGTGGAAGACAAGAGGAAGCAGATCATCGCCTTCATCTCACGTAACTGTATAGACCCAAGAACCGGTACGCCTCATCCACCGCTCAGGATCGAACAAGCCTTTTCCCAGATACGCATGGTCGTTGATCCCTTCAAGCCGGCAGACGAGCAGGCAAAGGGCGTGATCGATGAGCTTCGGGCCTTGCTCCCGATCAAGGTCGAGAAGATGAGAGTTGCCGTGAAGGTGTTTCCAGAACACGCGGCAAAGGCGTACGGCTCGATCAAAGGATTCGGCACGATCACGAAGGAAGAGTGGCAATCCGACGGATCCTTAGTAGCCCTCGTCGAGATGCCGGCCGGCCTCTACAGTTCATTTGTCGATCGGATTGGCAAAATCACTCAGGGGACTGTCCAGACAAAAGTGTTAAAGTAGGCGGTTTTGCCCTTCAGCTCGTTGCCTTGCTGAAATGAGATGGAGTAGTTGACAATATTCGCTGAGAAGAAGCAGCTGGTCGCACCTGGGGAGCTACTCGCAGAAGGATCATACTTCCCCGGCGAGAATACCTACAGGGAAGGAAACAAGATCTATGCGTCAAGGATTGGCCTGGCCGAGCTGGTGGCCAACAAGCTGATCGTTGTTCCGCTGAAAGGTTGCTACATCCCCAGAGTCGATGACTTTGTGATCGGCCGTGTTGTTGACATCGCAATGTCAGGCTGGATTGTTGGCATATCTGCACCATACCCAGCACTGCTTCCCTTGTCAGAGACTTCCGCATCTAGGGGAATGGCAGCAAGGAAGGATCTCACCAAGATTTTCAACGTGGGCGATCTTTTGATGGCAGAGGTTATTGCATTCGATCGAACACGCGATCCGCTACTGACCATCAGAGGTCGTGGACTGGGCAAGGTCTCTTCGGGGAGAGTAGTTCACATCTCACCGGCGAAAATCCCCAGATTGATCGGTAGAAAAGGCTCCATGATTAGCATGCTCAAGAAGATGACTGGTTGCGAGATTATTGTAGGTCAGAATGGCACAGTTCTGGTGTCGGGCGGCCAGCCCAAGAATGAGCAAACTGCGATGGCGGCAATGCTTATGATCGAGCGAGAGGCGCACACGCGAGGACTCACTGATCGCGTGAGCGAGATGATGAATAGAGAGTTGAAGTGAAGTAGAAATGAATGAATCGGAAGTAAGGCTGATCGACGATAATGGTATTCGCGTCGACGGAAGAAGACTCGACGAGCTTCGGCCAATCAAGATGGAAGTTGGAGTATTGGACAAGGCCGATGGCTCAGCGTACATCGAGCATGGAAAGAATCGTATTATGGCCGCCGTGTACGGCCCTCGCGAGGCACATCCAAAGCACATCGCGCTTGCAGAAAGGGCAGTTATCAAATGCCGTTACCATATGGCGCCATTCTCTGTAGAAGAGAGAAAATCCCCAGCGCCATCGAGGAGAGAACTTGAGCTTTCCAAGGTGATCAGAGAGTCCCTGGAATCCTCAGTCATGTCGGAGTTGTATCCTCGGACCTCGATCGATATCTTCATTGAGGTTCTCCAATCTGACGGCGGGAGCAGATGCGCAGGCATAACCGCCGCCTCCCTAGCACTGGCCGACGCAGGCATACCACTCAGAGAGATCGTTGCGGCATGCGCAGTCGGAAAGGTCGCTGGGAGGGTCGCGCTGGATCCATCAGACATTGAAGACAAGCAGGGAGATGCGGATCTTCCGGTCGCCTTCATGCCAAAGTCCAACTCAATTACACTGCTCCAGATGGATGGATCGTTGACTGAAGAGGAGTTCAATCAAGCGTTGAGCATGGCTATCGATGCATGCAAGAAGATTAACCAGTTGCAGATTGAAGCGCTCAAGCGGAAATACGTTTCAGTGAAGGAACAAGCTGAAGAGAGACAGGAACCGAAGGAGGCGACGGCCTGATGTCAACTACACCACAGCTGCCACCGGTCGCGAAGATAGAGCAAAAAACTGTTGTCGACTTTCTGACGAAAGGGAAACGGATAGACGAACGTGGACTGACGGACTACAGGAGCATAAAGATCGAAACAGGGATCGTCCAGAAGGCAAACGGCTCCGCCATGGTGCACCTAGGAAAGACGAAAGTTCTGACCGGCATCAAGATCGAACTGGGACAACCGTTCCCAGATACGCCGAACCAAGGAGTCCTGACCGTGAATGCTGAGCTTGTGCCCATGGCTTCGCCCTCGTTCGAGCCTGGTCCTCCAAGCGAGACAGCGATTGAACTCGCAAGGGTAGTGGACAGAGGACTTAGAGAGTCAAAGGCCCTCCCTCTCAAGACTCTCTGCATTGAACCCGGAAAGAAAGTGATGGTGGTCTTCGTGGACGTTTACGTTCTTGACCACGATGGAAACCTGATCGATGCCTCAGCCATATCTGCACTATCTGCTCTCATGACTTCGAAAATGAAGCAGTACAAGGTGGAAGGCGGAGAAGTGCAGACAAAGGACGAGCTTGTTCCATTGGGAATCCAAAACGAGCCTGTACCAGTGACAACCGCAAAGATCGGCGGAAACATGATCTTGGACCCATGCTTGGAGGAGGAGCGGGTAATGGATTCACGGCTCACGGTCACCTCCGGTCGTGACGGAAACATTTGTGCTATGCAAAAGGGCGGCATGGGCTCGTTTGCTGATCAAGAAGTTAGGCAGGCCGTCAAGATCGCGATCGAGAAAGGTAAGGAGATTCGCGAGATTATCAGAGGAGCGACTGCTAAGACATGAAAGTGAAGAAGGTAGGTCCCGCAGGAACTTTCGGTCCCAGATACGGAACGGCGGTTAGGAGACGGTATGCAGAAGTAATCAGTGGGATGCGCGTACCGCATGAGTGTCCTAGATGCCATTTGCGAGCCGTCAAACGACTAGCGGTCGGCGTCTGGAGCTGCCGAAAATGCGGCGTCAAGTTCGCTGGCGGCGCGTACCTCCCAACCACGAAGTTGGGAGATGTTTCAAAGCGAGCTGCGAGGGAAGGGCTAGCTGCTGGAGTGCTCGCTGCAGAACTCAAGGAAAAGGCAGAAGCACGTGCTACTGAAGACAAGGCAGCAGCGGCAGCCCGCGAGAAACGAAGAAGGCGAAGAAAGAAGCCTGAGAAGCCTTCTGGCGAGATCGCGGAGTTGCAGGAATAGCGAGTGCGAACTAGTTCCCCATGCGGACAGATTCGATACTCCGGACACTTCGGCCGAAGAGATCACGTGACCGCAAGTGCTTTCCGGTCCAAACTGCTCTGCTTGGCGAACTACATGCCGCGCCCTATCAGCGCTCATGAGAGGTTCATGAGGTGACACCATTTGGGAACGGCGAGAGCAGAAGCAGAGATCTCAATACCCTATGCCACGAAGTCAGATGCTGAAGCCCTGAAGCGAGCACTAGAACCGGAGACGGCGTCTTCCAAGGCTAGCCGGGCCTCTGTCCGTGTGAAGACACAGAACAAGGTGGTGACGATGAAGTTCCTTGCGAGTGATCTTGTCGCACTTCGAGCAATGTTGAACTCTTTTCTGAGGCTCGCAGCGACTTGGAGAAGGATATCTGAGGACCTGCGATCTCGAAACGAAGACGAACGTCGAAAAAGATGTATCAATGTGCCGAAGAAGCGGTGAACGGATTGTTTGGTCAATTCGACGCGGAGATGGAGAAACGCGGCCTAGACACTGCGCTCGTTGTCGGCGAAAGTACGTTGGGAAATCCTGAACTCTTGTATGTGACAGGAGCAACGATTCCCCGTGGAGGTATCTTTCTCAAACGAAAACACGGAGATCCACTCCTAGTCGTCAGTAACATTGATGTCGGGAGTGCCAAACGAGGGCGCGTCCGTGACGTCCGAACGTACAGCGACTTTGGATATGAGAAGTTGCTGAAGAAACATGGCACAGAACGTGCCTACATCACGCTGATCGACTCGATACTGCGTTCGATTCATACTCGAGGAAGGGTCGCAATATACGGACGAAGTGAGTTCTCGCATCTTCTTTCTGTAGCGGATTCTCTTCGCAAAATGGGGCACAAGGTGACAGGAGAACGAGATAGCTCACTAATTGACTCATTGAGGGAGACGAAGGATCCGAGCGAAGTCAGCAGAGTTCGAAGTGTGGGGCTGCGTGCTGCTCGTGTAGTGCACGGGACCTTGGAGATGCTTCGTGAATGTGCGATCAGTTCAGGGAAACTCAAGCATAGGAGAAGGACGCTGACGATCAGCGCGGTCAAGTCAAGGATCAATGTCCTGCTGGCGGAACAGGACCTCATGGCGCCTGAGGGGACCGTCTTCGCGGTTGGTCAGAGTTCAGCAGATCCTCACGCGATGGGAGAACCGTCAGAGCCGGTCAGGGCTGGAACACCCATTGTGTTTGATCTTTTTCCAGTGAGCCCTGAGGGATACTGGTTTGATCTGACTAGGACCTTCGTGATTGGCAGGGCCAATCGCAAGGTCAAGGAGATGTTTCAGACTGTCTTAGATGTCCAGTTGCGATCGATGGATTTGATTCGGGAGGATATGCCCGCCCGTCAGGTGATGAACTCAGCCTGCGACATCTTCGAGAGGAACGGCTTCAAAACGATCAGGGCCACGCTGGAGCGAGACAAGGAAGCAGCAAGGATTGGTTTCATCCATTCTTTGGGACATGGCGTTGGACTGACGATCGGGGAAAGACCCTACCTTGGCCTGTTCAGCGACGACGTACTTCGAAGGAACCATCTCCTCACCGTTGAGCCGGGCCTCTATCATCCAAGTGTGGGGGGCGTCAGGATCGAGGATACCGTCCTCGTCAAAGGACGGCGAATAGAGAACCTTACACCCCTTGAGAAGGAACTGGAGATTTAGCCAGCGCGTCTCACCTGCCCAAGTCTAATAGGTCCGCTCGTCACCTGTATTGCAGGTGCACTTGCGGGATGGAAACGAAAGTAGTGAGAATAGACATACCCGAGGGGGCCAATGTCATACTCGGGCAGAGTCACTTCATCAAGACAGTGGAGGATCTCCACGAGGCCATCGCCGGAGGGGTTCCGACCGCAAAGTTCGGGATAGCATTCAACGAGTCAAGCGGACCCTGCCTTGTGCGGGTCTCAGGTAACGATCAGGACCTCACTAGTCTTGCAGGAAAAGCAGGTCTGAAAATCGGTGCTGGGCACTCCTTCATCATATTCCTCAGGGACGCCTACCCCATTAATGTGCTCGACAAGATCAAAGCCGTCCCAGAGGTCTGCTCGATCTATGCCGCGACCGCCAATCCCATCCAAGTCGTTGTGACGGAAACCGGCCAGGGCCGAGGCATACTCGGAGTAATAGACGGCTCAAGACCCAAAGACATCGAGTCTTCCAAGGATGTTGATGAAAGAAGAGCA
Organism: Candidatus Bathyarchaeota archaeon; assembly: GCA_022865625.1. The sequence goes on along the minus strand of JALHTB010000061.1, from coordinate 5,652 downwards.
TTCCTCAGGAAGATCGGTTACAAGCTATGAGTGGCGCAGTAGTCGTCTTTCCTCACCATCGTGTAAACACTTAATATGTCAACGTCGACTCAGAATCGAAATGAGGCGTGGTTAATGCGTGATCGACTTTGCAGGTTCCCTATTGTCAAGGACGCCTCTGTTCGATCTAGGTGAAATCACTCGGAGACGCTCGTTCTCGAACGCCGATCGAGTGCACCTCAGCCATAATGTTCGTAGTAGACATGCAACGCAATTTTGACAAGGAGGGATTTGGTTGTGACACTCAGAATCATGAACACTCTCAAAAGGAGGCTTCAGAGATTCGAGCCGCTTAGGAAGAAGACAGTAAGAATGTACACGTGCGGACCGACAGTGTGGAACTACGCACACGTTGGCAATTTCCGCACGTATGTGTTTCAAGACATCCTCAGACGATACTTGGAATACAAAGGCTACAAGGTAGTCCAGGCCACGAACATAACCGATGTCGATGACAGGACCATCCGCGAGTCCAAGGCAGAAGGAGAGACACTTCGCGAGTACACTAGAAGGTATGAAGAAGCCTACTACGCTGACCTCGAAGCGCTCAACATCAAGAAAGCCGAACACTATCCTCGGGCAACGGAACACATCGACGAAATGGTCGCACTTGTCGCCCGACTTGTGCGCAAGGGATTTGCGTACGAAGCTGAAGGTTCCGTCTACTTCGACGTTTCGAAGTTCAGCAGATACGGCAGACTTTCTGGTACGCGCTTGAGCGAACTCAAGCCTGGTGCACGCGTTGACTCAGACAAATACGACAAGGACGAAGCAAGAGACTTCGTCTTGTGGAAGGGCTGGCGTCCAGAGGACGGCGATGTGTTCTGGGAGACTCCGATCGGAAAAGGCAGACCTGGTTGGCACATAGAGTGCTCGGCGATGTCCATGAAGTACTTTGGCTCAACATTCGACATACACTCTGGCGGAGAAGACCTGATCTTCCCCCATCACGAGAACGAAATAGCACAATCAGAAGCTGCAACCGGCAAGCGGTTCGTGAAGTATTGGTTACACTCAGCCATGCTCGTGGTCGGGGGCAGAAAGATGGCGAAGTCCTCGGGCAATTTCCTCATCCTTAGAGATCTGCTCTCCAAGGGTTACGATCCGATTTCTGTGCGGTATCTCCTCATGTCTGCGCACTACCGCGCACAGCTGAACTTCTCAGAAGAAGCACTCCAGGATGCGGAGAAGTCAGTCGAGGCTCTGCGAGGAACCTTGCGCCGTATTGGGAGCATCGACCCAAAAAGCAAAGGCAAGGGTGCCGAACTCCGAAGACGTCTGTCCAGAGAAACATGGGAGTTTGAGAAGGCCATGGATGATGACCTGAATACTCCCAGAGCGCTTGCCGCACTGCATCACATAGCCAGAGCTGTCAACCGAGCAATCGACGAAGGAAATGTATCCGTACAAGACGCAGAAGGGGCGTATCGAACCATGTCAAACCTGGACTCGGTCTTGGGAATACTCGCCGGACAAGAAGAACCTGCGACACTTCCACCTGACGCTGAACGGCTGATGAAGGCGAGAAATGAAGCACGCGCGAGGAAAGACTGGTCAACAGCGGATAGACTGCGAGGCCAACTCTCTGCGATGGGGATAACCATCGAAGATACTGCCACAGGCACCGTGTGGAAACGAAAGCCCCAGTAAGGTCCCAAGGAAGTGCTGCGATAAGGTCCTTCGCACAGATTCAACTATGACAAAGGCTTTTTGGAGCAAGAAGCGATACCCAGACGGGTCAATGGAGTCCAGATCGACTTGGACGGAAGGATCCTCGGCACGCTCTTCTGGGCGGCGTTAGTCAACACCGTCTTCTTGGCCTTCAGCCTAATCAGGATATTCGCGGCAAAAGAGGTGAAATATGGTCTCGCTGACCTTTTCGACCCACAGTTCTACATCACAAATCCGATATTCATCGTTCTGATGATCATAGGGCCCGTGACTTTCGTCTCCGACTTGATGGTGTTCTCTGCCGCAGGCGAAGTCTCAACGAGGACCCTTGGACTGCTTGGGCTCAGCGCACTGAACCTTGTCGGAGTGGTTTTTGGATTTCTACAATTCGTGCTTGTGAACGTTCTGTTCTCTACGGAGCATATCTCCGGTCGTGTGTGGCTCCTAATGCTCCTGTGGTTCATACTCGTCGTCTCAGGAACAATCACGGGTACCATAATCATGGGTGAGCTCACCCAACAGTAGAGACCGCACAGCGTAGCACGAGCAAGCAGACCTTGGTTGCAGACATCATTATATGTCCGGCACCAAATCAGGAGCGCAAACGCCGGAACGACGAGAGACTATGAGCGCTGAAGACACCGATCTTAAAGGGGAAGATGAGGAAGTTTCCATCCGACAACCAGAGGTCAACATCGGGACTCTCGGTCATGTCGACAATGGCAAGAGCACGCTAGTGCAATCTGTCACGGGCGTCTGGACTGGAAGGCACTCAGAGGAACTCAAACGTGGCATCACCATTAGGATCGGATATGCAGACGTTTTCATCTACAGATGCCCCAAGTGCAAGCCTCCTCACAACTACTCAACGGGCCCAAAGTGCCCACACTGCGGCTCCGAAACGAAGTTCAAGCGAGGCGTAAGCTTCGTCGACTGTCCCGGTCACCACAGCCTCATGGTTACGATGCTTGCAGGTGCAGCACTCATGGACGGTGCGCTCTTTGTCGTTGCGAGTAACGTCAAGTTCCCCCAAGCTCAGGACCGGGAGCATCTCTTGGCGGCGCAGATGGTCGGGATACAACGCGTGATAGTCGTGCAGAACAAAATCGACCTCGTGGATCGAACTCGAGCCCTCGAGAACTATGCAGAGATCAAATCCTTCACTAAGGACACAATTGCAGCCGACGCGCCGGTTATTCCTGTCTCGGCTCAACATGGTGCAAACACCGATGTCGTCCTGTACGAGATGGAGAAGAGGATCCCCACACCGAAGAGAGACTCGACTGCATCCCCACGCATGTATGTCCTCAGATCCTTCGACATCAACAAGCCTGGGACGGAGATCGAGGAGCTTCATGGTGGGATCCTTGGTGGATCCATCATTCAGGGTAGTTTCAGAGTAGGCGATGAGGTAGAGATAAGGCCTGGTCTCGCCGTCGAATCGGGGGCGAAGACTCACTATGAACCTCTGATTTCGAAGGTGACGAGTCTGAGCATTTCTAAGGGGCCTGTGACAGAGGCACGAAGCGGGGGTCTTGTTGGGGTTGGAACGTCCCTGGACCCATCTCTGACAAAATCTGATGGCCTCGTGGGCAGCGTGGTAGGAAAGGCGGGTGAGCTTCCCCCGGTCCTTGAGAAGCTTACTGCCGAAGTGATGCTTTTCGAGAGAGCTGTTGGAACCGAACAACTCGTCCCGGTCGACAAGATACGTACAAACGAGCCGCTCGTCCTGAACGTAGGAACCGCGGTCACATCAGGTGTAGTGACCTCAGCCAGGGAGGACATAGTGGACGTAAGCCTCAGAAAACCTGTCTGTCCAATACCTGGCTTCAAGATTGCCGTGAGCAGACGTATCGGTGACAGCTGGCGCCTCATCGGTTTCGGTACACTAAAGGGATAACATGTGGCAGCGACTATCTACCTGGACACAAGCTTCCTCATGCTCTCAGCGAAGTTTCATCTTGACGTGCTGTCAGAAGCAGAGAGCCTCCTTCAGCGCAGAATCCAGTTTGTAGTTCCATCTGCGGTGTTGGAGGAATTGAGAGGCCTAGCGCATGATCGTGGTGCACCTGGGAGGGATGCGAGAGTCGCGCTGAAACTGGTCGAAGGAGTCAAGGTACGTCGCCTCCCATCGGAAGGGTCGTCGGACGCCGACACGATACTCATCGAAGCCGCGAAGCTCCCGAACACAATCGTTGCCACCGCAGACTCGACGATTCGAAAGAAACTCCGAGCTATCGATAAGCCTGTCATTTTCCTCAGGGAAAAGGCTAAGTTGGAGCTTGAAGGCATTGAGGCAAGCTACTGGTAGATACGGACTAGTATCATGATCGAAATCGGCGATAGCCTTGTTCAGAGTTTTGACGATTGAGGACATAGTTAGGATTCCGCCGAAGAGTTTCGGCAATCCAATTGACAAAGCGGCCACGGATCAAGTGAAACTCAAGTATGAAAACATCGTTGACGAGCAGTTAGGATATGCAGTGTTTGTGGTCGATGTTACCGTAGATCCGGTTGGGAAGATACTGCCGGGAGACGGCTCGACACATCATCGAGTAACCTTCAAGCTTCTCAGCTTCTATCCGGAAATGCACGAGGTCGTGGAAGGGGAAGTGGTGGAGGTCACAGATTTCGGAGCCTTCGTAAGGATCGGACCAGAAGATGCCCTGCTCCACGTGTCACAGATCATGGACGACTACATATCATACGATGAGAAGCACGGAGTTCTGGTGGGAAAGGAAAGTCAGAGAAAGATCGCGAAGGGTGACTTTGTGAGAGGGCGGATAATCGCAGTCAGCTTCCCACGGGGAGGAACAGGTGGAAAGATCGGTATCACAATGCGCCAGCCCTACCTCGGCAAGCTAGAATGGGTTGAACAGGACATACGTCGCGCACGAGGATCAAAAGAGGAGAAGACGGCTTGACCGAGAAAGCCTGCAAGAACTGCAGATACATCAGTAGCGGGTCAGTCTGCCCGAACTGCAAGTCCACCAACCTCAGCGATGACTGGACCGGACTCGTCATAGTTGTCGACCCTGACAAATCAGAGATCGCCAAGAAGATGAGAATCAAGGCACCAGGCCGATATGCGGTTCGAGTACGATAGAGTACGCACTTCCACGTTGTTGGTCAAGCGTTGCCCAAGCTCGTCTTGACAGAGGCGCTCAGGCCTTCGCTCAAGATACCTCTAGGTAGACTGCTTCCAGGGGAGCGCCGGGAGATCTATCAGGAGATTGCGCAGCTCATATCCGTCAAGAAACCTCCGCGAGTCATCTTTGTCGGCGACGCCGTCTCAAGGAATGCCGTGAAGACGGGCGTTCGCAGAGATGTTATGATCATCGACAACAAGGAAAAGAGAGCTCAGGCGGAATCGTTGGATGCCTTTCCAAAGAGGACTTTCCGCGTTCGAAACGAGCCAGGAACGATTGGGTTCGATGCCTGGGCAGCAATAGATGACGCGATAGAATCTGGGGACGCGCTCGTGATTGTCGACGGAGAGGAGGACTTGCTTACTCTTGTCGCGATGGCGACGGCCCCATTGGGCTCTCTTGTGATCTATGGCCAGCCAAATGAAGGGTTAGTGCTGATAGAAGTGGATAGTGAAGCCAGAGAGAAAGCTTGCTTCTTCCTAGAGAAGATGGTCAAGGCTGACTAGGTAGAACTCTTCTTCTCAACATAGTCAGTGAAACTGCAGGAACCACATGTCCAGCGGTCGATCGGCTTCATGTGGTGTGCCATGAAGTTGCCGCATCTTGGGCATTTCTTGTTCCTGAGCTTGGCCTGTCCCTTTGCGGGATCGAGCTCATACAGTTTGCTCGCTCGAGCTTCACGCTCTTTCTTTTCTACCTGTTTCTCGCTCATGTCTGTGCACTAGCTACTTGGCCGGTTTGGAGGCTTCTGTTTCAGTTTTCGGTGCAGGCTTGGCCTCTGCCTTCTTCTCTG
>JALHTB010000006.1 GCA_022865625.1 Candidatus Bathyarchaeota archaeon | reverse complement strand
TCAAAGAGGATATGTCTTTGTTGATTCCCGCTCTGAGGTCAAGGAGAAGTGATTGTGTCGTCTTCTCGATACGGGGCCGTGAGCAGCTTTCTTATCCGATCAGAAATCTTCCTGCCTATTCCCTCCACGTTCTGAAGCTCCTGCTCCGAAGCCAAGAAGACCTTCTCGATTGTCCCGAAGGCCCTTAGCAACCTCCTTGCCAGAACCGTATCGATCAGAGGCAAGCCAGCGATGACAAATTCCTGCTCATGTGCAAGCGATTCAGGTTTCCTCTCCATCCTTATTCGGGGGCGTCGTTCTCCCTTTGATTGTTCTCTCCTCGCGATTGAGAGCAGCAAGAGGGCTGACTCTGACGGACTTCTGGTCCATACTACTGGAACCCCAAAGTCCACTATCACGCTTGCAACTGCGCCCATGACTGCTTCGGGAGCAATGTTACGTGAGGTCTGGAAACCTTCTCCCTCAATCAGCAAGATCGGCATCTCATATGCCGATTTGAGATTGGAGACCTGTTCGAACAGTCTTCCATCGATTATGGAGGCGACGAAATCCTCCACCGTCTTCCTCTCTACGGCTGTTCGGTCGGAGATGATGAAGTCGCCTATGCTCAGGGTCTCTGGTGTGATTGCGATGTCGTACTTCGAAAGCTCCCTCGTCGTGGCCGAGCCCAGTTCTCGCGAGTCCACGATGATTGTAGGCTTCCGTGGAATCTCTGTCATTTCTTGCTCCTTCATGAACTCCTCCATCTTCGGCTGGTCCGGGCCAGTATCTGCATCAACTGTCTGTGATGCGACTTGCTTCAGTGCGACGGCCATCATTCTTTCTCTTCGTCTTGAGATGTAATAGTATGCCTCATCTCTGGTTCCTAAGGCCATCAGAACCGTTGCTTTTCCAGGCCCCTTTCTTCCCGTCCTTCCTCTCCGTTGGATGTATCGGATTGCACTTGGCACGGTGTCGTAGAATATGACCTCATCACACTCGACTATGTCGAGCCCTTCCTCTCCGATCTGAGTCGCAACCAGCACGTTGTACTGGCCCGATTTGAAGTCTTCAAGGAGCATAGTTTGCTGTTTCTGGGAGAGGCCTTTGTCCCTGCTTTTCGTTTGTTGTCCTACCAGCCTGACGGCGGATACTCCAGGTTGCTTGCTCAGCTCTTCAACTATCCTAGCCGCGGTCACTCTGTAGTTTGTGAATATTATTACCCGCCTTGAGCCAAGAACGAACGTCTCTCTGACCCTTGCGATGAGAACCTGCATCTTCGGATGCTCGTTCCCCTTCTCCACCTCTCGTGAGGTTATTCGTAGAACATTCATGATTCTGGGGTCTTCCAGGAATGCTCGAAGCCAGGGCATCGCGCGCTTCTTCAGTCGTTCCTGTAAGCCATCAAGGTAGGCTTTGAGCGGGGAGAAGCCTTGCGTCTCAAGCAGTTCCGTAGACTTGAGGGCATGGATTGATGAATAGAGGCCGAAAGATATTCTTCTCAGCAGGTCTTTGGCGGCGGGTTCATGTATCATGTCGCTGCGTATTCTCTCTCTCGCTTGCAGGATGTCACGCAAGCGAACCCTATCGGCATCGGCCGTAGGTAGATACCCGTAGTCTCGGACTCCTTTCAGCATGTCTTTGACGTAGTCGTCGAGGATCCGTTTCACGTCGCGGAAAATTGGTGGGAGCTCCACGGGGACCCAGTCGACCTTGATTCCTCCGACGAAAGGCTTCACGTCAGTGTCTGAGATTGTGCGAGACTCGATTCGGGTGATGTTGAGGTTCTTGCAGACTTCCTGGATTGCTTCCTTGCTGGATCCTGGAGACGCTGTCAGTCCCAGTACGAGGCCACGGGAAACCTTGCTGTACCTTTCACCGATGTAAGTGTATGCGTAGTCGCCGACTGCTCTATGCGCCTCATCAAAGACGAGTAGCGATATCTCATCAAGGTGGATCTTTCCGGCTATGAGGTCGTTGACGAAGACTTGCGGAGTGGAGACGACCAGTCGCTTGGTCCAGTCTTGGACCCTGTCATCAGGAGAAACTTGGCCTGTTACGCAAGCAAAGTTCTGAGGGTCAAGTCGCAACAGTCGCTTGAACGTCTTGAAGTGCTGCTCGACAAGTGGTCGCGTGGGCGCCAGTATCACGACATGCCTGTCGGGGTATTGTTCAAGTCTCTTTGCAGCGACAAGAGCCGCGATTAGAGATTTGCCTAGTCCCGTTGGTATGGAAACGAGCGTGTTGCCGCGGAGCGCGTTCTCGGCCACCCTCTCTTGATAGGTCCGCCTCTCGATCGATTCCACATTGATTAATGGATGATCAAAGAGGCTGAGGTGAGCCAAGTCTATCCACTGAGAGCGTCATGCCCGGTGAATTAAGAATTGCCGAATTGATGGTTGACCATAACTGGTCGGGCGCAAGCTCCCGACTTCTGGTCGTGGAGTAAGCGAGCCCTTGCAGCTTAAATGTCTGGCACACACCGGATCTGCTGGGCCGAATGAGACAATCCCGGAAGGGACAGTAGGCTCAGATGTGGTTGAGATGT
>JALHTB010000060.1 GCA_022865625.1 Candidatus Bathyarchaeota archaeon | reverse complement strand
TGAAGTGGTCGGGATAACAAGAGGCCCCGAGTCGGTGGAGTGCTTCTACGACGATGTCCTCGCCGCGCCATATATTGTGGAGCTTGCTGAAAAGGCGGAGCGAGACATGTTTGATGCTGTTGTCATAAGCTGCTTTTTTGACCCTGGGCTGAAGGCTGCACGAGAAGCCGTATCCATCCCCGTCACCTCCGCGGGAGAGTCATCTCTCCATATCGCATGTTCGCTCGGCGAAAGAATAGGCATAGTGACAACTGTCTCAAACTCAATTCCAGTCATTCGCCACCAGGTCAGGAGTTTGGGTCTGGAGAGTCACTTGGCAACGGTCAGAGCCGTCTCACTTGGTGTGCTTGAGTTGGACGGCGGCGCGAATACGGTCAATGCATTGTTCAGAGAAAGTATGTCAGCTATCACAGAAGACAAAGCTGACACAATCGTATTGGGTTGCACAGGAATGGCTGAAGCGGCAGCTGCGCTGCAGAGCAAGATCAGAGCCGCGAACATTGACGCGCCAGTCGTCGACCCGCTGAGGGCGGCCATACAATTGGCAGAAGCTCTTGTCAAGCTGAAACTGAGGCATAGTAGAATAAGCTACCCGCGGCCTCCCTCCAAGACTAGGATAACGTAAGAAACCCGATCAAACAGCTCTCTCTTCTCTCTCTGCTCAGAATACACATAATGATCTCGAAAGGAATATCATCGCAATCTGAGCTGTAAGCGAACCGAAAATACGAGCTGTCGCCAGCATCCGGTCATCGGGATTTCACGCATCGTTTTCCTATCGTAGACCAGAAAACATGTGCCGAGCGGCTTGCTCGTAGACATTGCTTGCGACAAAAGTCCCAAAGTATTTTATAGTGTCGCAAAGCTCCGGGACTACGGAGGCATGTGATCGTGCCGAGTCTTCTTGATATGGAGTTGGGTAAGACAGCTTATGTTGTCATAAACAAACTTTGCAAGGTCAAGCCAAGAGAAAGTGTCTTGATAACAATTGACGGCCCTCAGGAGTTTCGAGTTGCCGAGGAAATTGCCAAGGCTGCAGAAGCCGCTGATGCCAAGGTGATGGTTGCGTGGCATTCGACACCTCCGGGATACGGCAAGGTGGGCGATCCTTACCTTCCCGATCCCCTGAAAGTTGCGATCCCCAATACTGATGTCTGGATCGAATTGAACAACCAGTGGCTGCTCTACTGCACACCCTGGGATGTTGCGATCAAGCCAGCGGCTGAAGGAAAAGGTAGGGTCAGATATCTCTTCCTAGGCGGGTTGAATGCAGACCAGATCGTTCGGTGTGTCGGAAAGATCGACATAGACACTCAAGCCAAGTTCCAAGATATGCTCGTGGACATGACTCAGAAAGGAAGAAAGATGAGAATAACTACTCCTGGCGGGACTGACATCTCCTTCGAGAACCACCCGAACCGACCAGTGACCAACGAGCTCTTCGCCGACAAGCCCGGCGCTCATTTCCTTCTTGGCCAAATAGGTTGGGCCCCAATTGAAGAGACGATAAACGGGACGATAGTCTACGACGGGTCATATTCCGGCGGGGGCGAAGCGGACCTCGGAATACTCAAGTCTCCAATCAGAGTAACTGTAAAGAACGGAAAGGCCGTTGAATTCGCAGGAGGAATGGAGGCAGAAGCCGTCAAGAGGTGGCTGCAGAAACTCAACGATCCAAACATGTACCTCGCGGCTCACGTCTGCTACGGCTTCAACCCTGGAGCAAGACTTTCGGGCCTGTGCACCGAAGACGAAAGAGTCTGGGGCAGCACCGAGTGGGGCTTCGGACATCAGGGTCCAATGTTCAAGGCGAAGAATATCACTGCAGTATCGCACGCAGACGGAATATGCCTCAAATCATCAGTTTGGATTGACGGACAGCAAATAATCGACACCGGTAAAGTGGTACATCCAGAACTAGCCAATTTGGCAAAGAAACTAGGAAAGGAGTGAGTCAACTCCTTTCCCCCAGATGTTCTAGCCTCCTACTTTATTGTAGAAGCAGACCGACGATTAGACAAGCGGGCAGGACAGGCTAGCCCGCATATCTTGCAAGCCTAGACTAGAGTAACCAAGAATCGCATTTGGAGGGCATCAGCTGTCAGTTAGTTCGCCCACAACTCACTTCGTGTTTTGCTGTTACCTCCGAAAGGCGACACGATCTTTCTCCGTCATGTACGATCATTTTGGGTCTTGCATCAGGGGAACCAGACTCATCACCAGGTTCTCCAAGAAGGCGGTGAACTTTTCCTCGCTCTCCATGACCGTGTACTTGTCTTCTTCAATCTGTTTCTGAATCGCCTCCAAGCGAGGGCTCTTCAGGTCAAGCTTCTGGAGAACATCGATGAGGCGGCTAACAGCGTCGACCAGTCGAAAAGGACCATAGAGCTTGTTCTCTGGAATCAGGTTTCGGGCGCTCGTGACCATGTAACAGGTCAGCTCGAAGAATTCTTGCTCAAGCTCATCCCTATTGTGGGTACTCATTGAACCACACAACCTTGCTGTTCCTTTTCGG
>JALHTB010000059.1 GCA_022865625.1 Candidatus Bathyarchaeota archaeon | reverse complement strand
CTCCGCAATCTTCCTAGCTTTGGCAAGCTCTTGGCTGAAGTCTCGTCCATGCTTGACCTTGAAAGTTAGCAGCAACAGTCCTTTTTCTCTCTGACCGGTTCAGGCACGACTCATATGATGTTTGTGGCAATTCATCCCACGCCTAAAGATTGTGGGCTTTCTTGCCGTGCTTTTTGTAAAGGTGGCTAAAGATCCTGTTCATGCTCTTCTTGGTCTACTGTCCATAACATTCGTTTTCACGACGCCAAGGCTCTATATACGCGCGAAACGCTGATACAACACGGGAATCGCGATGCCAGTTTCTGAACTCTCTCCAAAGGATTTGAGAGCGGAATGTGAACCGTTGGAATGCCACACAAGTGGCGACCTCACGCCGCTGGATGGCGTCATTGGGCAAGATCGCGCTCTCAGAGCCCTGAATCTCGGGCTGGGAATGGCCGACAAAGGATTCAACCTATACGTCGCAGGCCCATCTGGCACAGGCAAGACTACCGCTGTTCGGAACTTTCTTGAGGCGAAGGCGAAAACCCGCCCGGCTCCTGCCGATTGGTGCTATGTGAACAACTTCCGCAATCCCTACGAACCATTGAGCATGAAGCTGCCCACGGGGAGAGCTAGGACTCTCCAGAAGGATAGCGACAATTTCATCGAGGAGGCGAGGCGAGCAGTTCCAAGGGCACTTCAGAGCGACGAATTCCAATCCACGAGAGATAGGCTGATCAAGGCCGCTGAGGAGCGCAGAAACAGGATCCTCGCTGATCTTGGAAAAGATGCAGAACGATCCGGATTCTCTATCCAGGCGACAGCACTCGGTATGATGTTGATACCGATTGTAGATGGGAAACCGATTGGTGAAGAAGAACTTGCGACCTTGTCTGACCACGCAAGGGCAGAGATCGACAAGAAACGAGAGAATGTTGAGAGCAAATTCGAGGAAGCTACAAAGCAACTAGCTGTCTTGGACAAAGAGACCAGAGTTGCGCTTAGGAAACTCACCAGCGACGCAGTCCAGTACGCCATAGGGTTCCTGACGGACGCCCTTGCGAAGTCCTACCAAGACATCCCAGAAGTCGCGAGCTATCTGAAGGAGGTTAGAGCTGACATCCTTGAGAACTTCGAAGTCTTTGCCGGCGTGACTGAGGCCCCCTCTTCGCAGGGCCAAATGCTGGCCCCTTGGATGAAGGACCTGCCCTTCAGAAGGTACAAAGTCAACGTGATTGTGGACAACTCAGAACTCAAGGGCGCACCAGTCATCTTCGAAGAGAATCCCACATACGCTAACCTATTCGGAAGAATCGAGAAAGAAGCGCAGTTCGGAAGCTTCACAACAGATTTCACGCTGATCAAAGGCGGCTCAATACACAAAGCCAACGGGGGATACCTTGTCATCCCGGTAGACGAGCTACTTGGAAACCTGCTGTCCTATGATGGACTGAAGCGAGCTCTGAGAAACAACAGAATTGCCATCGAGGAAGCAGGCGAACGCTTAGGCTTCATCTCCACTAAGAGCCTGACGCCCCAGCCGATTCCACTGAATGTGAAAGTCGTCTTGGTGGGAACCCCGTACGTCTACCAGCTTCTCTTTGCCTATGATCCTGAGTTCCGGGAATTCTTCAAGGTCAAAGCAGATTTCGACACTACGATAATGAGAAACAAGGAGAACCTGCGAAGATACGCTTCCTTTGTCTGTACCCTCTGCGGAAAAGAGGAACTGCGGCACCTTGAGTCTTCAGCAATAGCCAAGGTCGTGGAGTACGGTTCCAGACTTGCGGAAGATCAGACGAAGCTTTCGACCCGATTTGCAGAAGTCTCCGATCTCATACGTGAAGCCAACTACTACGCTTCGCAAGACGGATCGAAGTACATCAACGCTGGCCACGTCAATAAGGCCTTGGAAGAGAAAGTCTACCGGTCGAACCTCATTCAGCAAAAGATACTCGAAATGACACAACGTGGAATGATACTCATAGATACGTCGGGAGCGAAGACCGGCCAAGTGAACGGTCTTTCCGTTATTGGCCTAGGCGATTTTGCTTTTGGCAGACCCTCAAGGGTGACGGCAAGTATTGCCCTCGGAAGGGAGGGCATCCTCGACATAGAACGCGAGGCAAAGATGGGTGGACCCATACACACCAAAGGAGTCCTGATATTGGGCGGATATCTGGCGAACAAGTACGCCCAAGACAAGCCACTGAGCCTCTCCGCAAGACTTGTGTTCGAGCAGAGCTACGAAGGAGTAGAGGGAGACAGCGCGTCCAGCACCGAGCTCTATGCGATACTCTCTGCCTTGTCTGACCTTCCTGTGAAGCAGAACATTGCGGTCACCGGTTCCGTTAACCAGAGAGGGGAAGTCCAGGCAATCGGCGGAGTCAATGAGAAGATCGAAGGGTTCTATGAACTCTGCAAAGCGAAAGGTCTCAAGGGTGACGAATCCGTGATGATCCCCAAGAGCAACGTTCAGGATCTAATGCTAAAGGAGGAAGTTGTCAAAGCCGTAGCGGATGGACGCTTCCACATTCACCCCGTAAGCACCATCGACGAAGGCATCGAAGCCCTAACCGGAGTAAGAGCAGGCGAGAGAAGAAAGGACGGCAGCTTCGAACCCAACACAGTGAACTACAAAGTCGACCAACGTCTAAGACAGATGGCTGAGACGATGGCCAAGTTTCCTGAGGCCGCGGCACACAAGAAGACCTCCCATCGACGCAGAAACGAAGAGTGACCACTGCAGCACAATCGAGACGAAGATTCACGCTGTATTGATTATCAAACCGCAAGACCGGCGACTGAGAACTAGATGAAAGCCGGATACTTGCTTTCAATCCTGCGTTTCGTCTCGCATGATCCTTCTCGTATCTTCGAGCCTTCGAACTGCGGCCTGAAGCTCCACGAGAGTCATGTGGAGATCCGTTGATGCCTTTGAAAGCGATATCTCGCCCTTGTTCTCAACAATGTATCGATACAGCAGAGTGTCCTTTTCCGTTACCTGAGGGGGCGAAGGCGCTGCTGGGGAAAGCCTCTCTGCTGGCTGACCGAATTCCGTTCCGCAGTGCACACATGATTGGAGATCTCTTGGCGTGAGTGCTCTGCAAAGAGGACATCGCAGCAGGGCTGCTTCTCGCTCCGCTGTGGTGTAGCTTCTCGGATACATCATTGGGATAGGTCTACGTGGGGAAGGCGCGAAGAATCGACGAAGACTATCGCCCGCCTGCCGGAACAGTTCTCCAAGAGATGGACCTCTCTGCGGGGTCACAGAAACCCTGCAGACATCACACCACCAATACCCACGGACCAACCTGAGTCCGTAGCCACACCTCGGGCATCTCGGCAAGAGGTGCGCTATATCGGACAGGAAAACCACTTCCTACGACTTGACTGGACAGAAAGCCGAAGCCATTCCCTTCCTAATAGCTTGCAGTGCTTGTCCAAGATGCCTAGTCCACACCAGATTCCTTCTTGATCGCCTGAAGCCTCTCTACCAAGTACTCTGAAGGAGGCAAGCGATGTCTCTTTGCAGCATCGCGAATGACTTTCTCAATTCCAGATGCATGCTGAATTGCCCTCTTGGGCCTGAGAGCGATCTTAGAGGACATGCCAAGCTTGATGGCCGCATCGCGAAGAACCCACTTCCGGAGACCATCAGAAGGTGACCGCACTTTCATCTTCAGTGGTACTCGCAAGGCAAGTTCTGTCATTCTTCTGGTCGCGAATGGCAATCTGAGCTCGACTCGGAGAGATGACACGGCCTGCTCATCTCTCTGGTAGTTGACCTCGTGAGCTTGACTGATACTCTGGGAAATGGCCTCTTCGCAGGACTTCGCTCCGTGCTCACCGAGTATTGTGGCGAATCTCTTGTATCCGCCGAACAGCTCGTCGCTTCCCTGACCGAGAAGAATCACAGATCTTCCATTCTCTGCGGCGACTCGCGCAGTCCAATATATGGCCACAGCGATGCTCACCTTCATCAGGCCTGGATCTTCGATGAGCCAAAGCACACGGTCAACAGATTGTTCCACATCGTCCCTAGAGAGTTCCCGCACAACGATGGGCAAGCCAATCTCTCTTGCTGCAGACTCGGCTTGAATCATCTCCAGAGTCCGGCCCACACCAATCGTTGTTAACAGCACGTCCACTCCAGCATCCTTCGCCATCTTGGCAATGATCGCGCTGTCGAGTCCACCCGAGAACCCTACGGCAACTGAGCTGAGCCCTGTGGTATGAATCGAGACCGACTCCACCAGCAATTGCAGGAGATCGTTCGTGCTTACCCCTCCGGCCTGTGGTCTTGCTCGGGGCTTTGCTGGTCGCTTGAGAATGCTTCCTTCTTGATTTGCTGTCAGAGAAGCTCCGGGTGGGAAACCCGCGATGTCACTCATTCCAATGGAATACAGGGCTTTGCGGTCAGATGCGACAGCAACCAAGTCTTCGCGACTCGCAATGAAGAGCGGCTTCAAGCCAAGCGAATCTCTTGTGACAAGCAACTCATGGTTCTTGCAGTAGCAAATCGAGTATGCCCCGTCTATGTCGAATTGAATTGACGTGAACTCGACCGGGGCGAGTCTATCTTGCAGGTAGCGAGCTGCCTCTGCTCCTCCGACCATCATGCGGTCGGCTACTATTCTCCCGTCGAGACAGAGCCACCCATCCCCTAGTCGGACCGGCTGTGGGTCGTCGTCTGGCAGTATCCTTGTGAAACCGTACCCGACTGCCGTGTGTTGTGTGGATGATGACACGCTAAGAAGACCGGGCGAGGGCTCCGACTCTAGGCGCTCGTCCCAGGCCACACCCGCCGCGTCCTGCGCTCGATGCCGCATCGCACATAGCATCTTTGCGACTAGGCGAGGCGCATCAACTTGTAACTTCGAGAACACCGCTGCAACTGCGCCCAATGGCCGGCCTCGCGTTGGCAGGGCCTTTATACCTACATGGTTTTGATATGTCTGTCCCCAAGAAGGTGTTCAGTGACGATTCTGCCTATCGACTCTGGCCGCTACGGTTCGCCTGAGATGAGGCGCATCTTCGACGAGGAGAATAGACTACAGTGCATGCTCGATGTTGAGGCCGCTCTTGCACGAGCACAGGCAAAGGTAGGGGATATACCCGCAAAGGACGCTGCAAACATCTCGAAGAAGGCGTCCACCAAGAGTGTTCGGCTTGATCGGGTAAGACAGATCGAAGCCAAGACGAGGCACGAGACAGCCGCCATTGTCGAAGCCTTGTCGGAAGCTTGCGGAAAGAGCGGACGATTCGTGCACCTAGGCGTGACTTCAAGCGACATATTGGACACAGCGACAGCACTTCAGGCGAAAGACGCTCTGCAGCTGATGACGAAACGACTGGACCAGCTTGAGCACACACTTCTCATACAAGCACAGAAGTATTCGGAGACTGCCTGTGTTGGCAGAACTCACGGTCAGCACGCACTGCCTATCACTCTCGGTCTCAAATTCGCGGTTTGGTTACGAGAGATCTCGAGACACATCTCGCGGCTACGCGAATGTACTCCTCGTGTTGTGGTAGGGAAGCTGACAGGAGCAGTGGGCACTATGGCAGGCTTGGGAAATCGTGCGCTCGAGATCCAAGGTCTTGTGATGAAGGACCTAGGACTCGGAAGTGCTGAAGTGACGACTCAGATAGTCCAGCGTGATAGATACGCTGAGCTCGTCTGTGATTTGGCGAACCTCGCGAGTTCGATCGACAAGTTCTCAACTGAAATCCGGAACCTGCAACGTACGGAGATCGATGAGGTGCGAGAACCATTCGATCTCAAGACTCAGATCGGCAGCTCCGCGATGCCCCACAAGATGAATCCGCGGACATCAGAGAATGTCTCCAGTCTCGCCAAGATCGTGCGCAGCCTTGTCCAACCTTCCCTCGAGTCAGTAGTAACGTGGCACGAACGAGACCTAACCCAGTCCGCGTCAGAGCGTTTCACAATCCCGGAGGCATTCATACTCACCGACCACATGCTTGTGAGCATCAATCGAGTCCTGTCGGATCTTGTCGTTTCTGCCGACCGAATGGCGGGTAATCTTGACCTCACGGGAGGCAGGGAGTTGTCTGAGGCACTCGTGACTGCGCTCGTCAGCAAAGGGATGGAGAGGCCCAAGGCGTTCAAGTTGGTCAGATCAATCGCCATTGAGAGTACTACTCGCAAGAAGCAGTTCAGGGCTCTCGCTCGGGGGAACACAGAGATCACCAAGCGGCTGTCAGATAGTGATCTAGAATCGGTTTTCGACCCACGTAACTACTTGGGAAAGACTAGGGACCTGATTCACCTAGCGATCGAGAACACTAAGCAGGAACGGCGCATGAGAGGGCTGACTTCCTAGCTCGATTCTCTAGTATTCCGTCAGAAGGCTCTGTTCAGTTTCTTCACGCGTTGAGCTGAGCTCCTCCCATTCCTCAGACTTGATGAGCCCACCTGCCTGTTCCATGATCTTCTTCGCCAACTTGGTTCCGATGAGTGGGATCGCAGTCAGATCCGAAGGGGACGCTTTCCGTATGTCTTCTATTGTCTTGAATCCCGCGTTGTGCAAGGCACGAGCCCTTGCTCTGCCCACTCCCTGCAGACTTAGAAGCGGTATCAGGTCCGCCATGGCTCCCTTCTCGACTCTCAGCCTCAATTGGCCGAGAGGCTTGCGGAGGTCTTTGTGTCCGAACAGCTCAGCAAGCTCATAGGCGGAGTATAGGAGCCAATTAGAGATCTGCACTAGTCTCATCACGTCGCCCGGTTCGACCCTGTGTGTGTTCAGTATTGCGTCTTCTGACGTTTCTTGGATCCAATCGAGAAGAACAGCGGCGGTCTTCACTTCTGCCAAGAAATCCTCATAGCCCGGATCGAACGAACCTGCGATCTCATCCGGGGTCTCACACATGAACTGTTCTGCCCTCTCAGCTGCCATAGCGGCGAGCTTCTCATCTTCACCACGTCTTGGGTAGATCCTCGGTGCAATGTCAGGGGTTCGTGCGATGAGGTGCAGGAAACTGAAGTCCGTGAGGTCCGCGGCTCTTCTGTAGAGTCCATCCTTGATTATGACGGCAGAGACTGGATCGATATAGAGTTCCGAGACCCTCTGCCCAAATCTTGTTGCCCTCAATTCGTGGCGGTCATATTCGATCATTTCTTCCTTTGCGAGATACGCCAGTATGTCGCCCATGCGTGAACCAATCGCTCTTGGACCGTACTGGTACGCGTAGAAAGTGCTTGAGAAGAAGTCGCGGAGCCCTTCTTCAGTATGCGCAAAGCCAGTCGCGATTGTCGACAGAACATGTGGCCGCAGAACCTTCTCGACCCCGAGCTTTGACCAAAGGCGCTCAGGTTCAGCGACTACATAGTTCTCGAAAAGGGCTTCTCGTTCGTCCTCGGTTCGAGCGATGAGCACGGCTTCCCCATATTCGTCGTATTTGGGACGCCCCGCTCGACCACAGAACTGTTTGTACTCCAGAACCGAGATTGGGTATCTCCCATATCCAGCCTCGTATCGCTCGTGGCTGGTGATCACAACCAAGCGTGCCGGCAAGTTGACTCCGGCAGCCAGTGTCGGCGTGGCCGCGAGAATCTTGATCTTGCCTTCCCTAAACGCATCTTCGACAATCTTCCTGTGCGCGTTGTGGAGGCCCGCATGGTGAAAACCAGCTCCGTGAGCGACTTGGTCCGCAAGCATCTCGCTGAGTCGCGTCTTTTCCCCACTTGTTCTAATCCTCTGCGCCAAAAGGCCACAGGAGCGTTTCTCCGAGGGCGAAGCCACTCTACTGAGAATCGCAGCTGCTCTTCTTCCAGTCTCGACTGCTGATCTCCGGGTTTCTGTGAATAGGAGTGCTTGGCCGCCTTCCTTGATTGTCTGCAGAGGCATGTCCATGATCGGGTTTCCGGTGATGGGCTGGATCGTCTTTGAGGATCCATCCCTGAAATGGATCTCATTCTCACAGTATACGCCCTCCTTGAGGGGAACCGGTCTCCACTCAGTCGTGACCGCAGATGCCCCGATCCAGTCTGCGACTTCGGCTGCGTTTCTTACAGTGGCACTGAGTGCGAGCAGTTGTATCTTCGGGTTCAGCTTTCTCAATCGCGTCATGACGACTTCGAGAGTGGGACCTCTGTCCGCCTCGTTGAGCAAATGGACTTCGTCAGCCACCACTAGTGCAACGTCGGAGACCCACTTCGCTCTGTGGCGAAGAAGAGAATCCGCCTTCTCGTTTGTAGCGATCACAATGTCGTAGCTTCCGAGGTGCTCATCCGAGCGGTCATAGTCTCCGCTTGTGATCGCTATTCGCACTCTGTGTCCGTCTTGCTTTTCGAGTTTTGAGTACTTGCGGAACTCCTCGTACTTCTCGCTGGCTAGCGCCCGGAGAGGAGTCAGGTAGAGTGCCTTGGCCTGTTCGTCCAGAACCTTCTTCAAGACAGCAAGCTCGGCCACGAGCGTTTTTCCTGAGGCGGTCGGACTCGCAAGAACGACATTCTTGCCAAGCAAGGCGCCAGCGGCTACGGCATCTGCCTGTGGTGGGTAGAGAGTATCATATCCATTCTCGGTGAGAATGTGTTTGACCTGATCCGAGATCGGGAGATCTTCAACTCTCAATGCGTGGGGGCTTCCTGGGGTTACGCAGCGGTTCTCTTCAGATGACCTGGTTTCGGCGAATACAGAATCCCATCCCTAGTGAGCTGATTGACAAGAGTCCTTGCTTCAGCTTCAGGCAATGCCGCTGTTTTTGAGAGTTCTTCGAAGAGCTTCGACTCCTGAACACTGCCGGTCTCACGTTCAAGCACGGCCACCGTGCTAAGGATCGTCTGCATCCTGTCACGTAGACTCTTTGGTTTTCCAGTCATTATTACGTCGATGTCCATCTTGCCTGTCGTCGTGTCGATTCCGACATCTTGCAGTGCGATCGTCATCAGTCTGATGATTGCGCCAGTATCCTCCACCGTGACCTCTTTCCTCAGAAAAGAGCGAGCACGGCACTCTGACAGCCTAACGAGTGCTTCGAGTTGCCGCGGCGTAATGGCGATTGGCGATTCAGCGGTTGTAGAAGTTGAACGCATTTTCAGGTAGAAGTTCTTGAGTTCGTTCGAAGCCTCCTCCGTGAGGATGGGGTCTGTGCGACGGGCATAACTGATGTACTTCCTAAACATCCCCGGAGTCAACGGGACCTCTTCGGGAGTACTTCCTGTTCGGTGCAAAGTCAGAATGTGCTCGGACATCCTGCTATCCAAGTCGGAGTCAGGAGCATCTCTCATGACAAAGATCAAGTCGAATCTAGAAAGAATTGTGACAGGCAAGTTGATGTTCTCGGTGATGTTCCTATATGCGTCGTATCTTCCCAGAGCCGGGTTTGCGGCAGCGAGCACCGATGCCCTCGCATTCAATGTCGCTACAATGCCACCTTTTGCGATACTGACGGTCTGTTGCTCCATTGCTTCATGTATCGCGACACGATCGTCCGGCCTCATCTTGTCAATCTC
Organism: Candidatus Bathyarchaeota archaeon; assembly: GCA_022865625.1. The sequence goes on along the minus strand of JALHTB010000059.1, from coordinate 11,459 downwards.
GTCTATCGAGCAGACACCCTTGTCCGCGAGCACCAACGCGCCTGCCTCGAGGACAAGGCCTCCCGATTTCTCGCGGACGACAGCGGCTGTCAGACCTGCTGCAGTGGAACCTCTTCCACTGGTGTAGAGCCCCCTTGGGGCTACGCGGGCGACGTATTTGAGGAGCTGACTCTTTGCGGTACCGGGGTCTCCGATGAGGAGGACGTTCATGTCGCCTCTTATCGTGACTCCGTCTGGGAGTGTCTTTGGAACGGCTCCGAAGAGCAGGTAGAGAATGGCTTCCTTGATGTTCTCGTAACCGTATATCGATGGCGCGAGTGAGGATAACAGCTTCCTCTGTATCCATGGATCCTTTGCCATCTCGAGTATCTGCTTCTCTTCTTCTGCAGTGATCTCCACAACCTCGGCTTCCTTTCCGGCCACGTCAACATGGTTCGTGTCGAGGAAGAGTTCGAAGGTCCGAAGACGTGTGCCGCGACCAAGCACTTCCTGCTGCGCGCGCACGATTCCTGTCAGTGAGACCCTATCGCCCGGCCTTGCAATGTCGACCAGATCCTCGTGGAGCTTCACATCCACAGCACGGGGCAGCTGACCAGGAGGCAGATCCTCAGGTCTCTCCTGGATTCGGAATTCCTGGGTGTTTATGAAACTGGAATGCTTCTCGCTGAAATCCAAGATCTCCGAGCGGCAACGTCCACATACGCTCGCCTCACGCATCAGCAAGCCGACTTGTTCCACGTAGGTTATGGAGTTGCACTTCCTGCATTGGAACGCAGCTCTCGTAACGAGGGGTTTGACTGGGGTCGCTCGGACGATTATTCCGTCAAGGAGCAGAAGCTTTCCCAGATGCTCTGCACCAATGCGTCTAAGCGAATAACGCTCGGGAAGCTTTCTGAAGCGCACTCTCACCCTCTTTGTGAGCTCCGCGTATTCGGGATCCTCGATCTTCAGCTGTGCCCATGCTGAACGCTCAATGTACGGAAGATACTCGTCAGGCCTGTCAATGAGCAACTTGGCGAGTTCAGAATCAAAGGAAATGAGATCCTCGAAGTCTACGACTATGTGCCTTTGTCCCGAACCAGAAAGTTGACCGAGCCTCTTCCTGTACTTGTGTTCCTCTTTCTCCGTCTGAAGTGTGCTGAGGAACTCCTGAAACCTCTCCTCGGGCCCGGTCAGAACTGTCAATCAGATTCACTTTCCAGTATCGATTGCTTCCATTCACTTATCCTAGTTCCCAATTCCTTATAGAGAGTCTGTTCCTCAGGCGTCATGCTTTTGAGAAGATCGCCAGGGGATCCAGGTGCGGCCGCAAGAGAGGCAATCTTCCTGAGTCTACAGTTTATCACGTCTCGAGAGAGGTTCTCAGCTTTCTCGCACTCTCTCTGCTTGGACGGATCGTGCTTGCCCTCGGCCTTCAGTCTCACCAGAAAACGTCTGAGAATGCAGTAGAAGGTGGCTTGGAGCAACGGAAGCTGGGTTGATGAAGGCATCGTCTCCTTCCAATGAGTCTTCGAAAGCTTGGCAAGATCGAGAACGTCATCATCACGAAACTTGGCGAGGCCTGCCGCGACCAACTGATCAGCGACCCAATATGGAACTTCCACTTCTTGACCTATCCTAGCTGACCGCAGTCTCTCGGTTGCGGGATGAGAGAACGGAATCTCGCGAGTGAGAACTACTCTCACCGGTAGGTTCTGGAAGTCAAGGTCGACATCAGCTATCGAAGGCGATCCGCCCAAGAATCCGTCTCCGTCACTGCGAAGAATGGGCTTGACACATAAGTTCTTCCTCATCAGAGACGGGTGAAAATGATTCCCGTTTCAGCAGGCGGACTCCATCCCATCGCTTTTTTAGGCGTCTCAGCCCGCATCTAAGCATCTGCCCTAGATTCGCTTGAGTGAGTTGAACGATTGGTGTTTCGTATGGAAAGTGCGATGTGGTCGGAGAAGTATCGGCCGACAACCCTTGCTGAGATGAGAAACCAAGTCGAAGTGGTCGGCCGCTTGAAACGATTCGCTGAGACGAAGACGATGCCTCACTGTCTCTTTGCAGGGCCTCCTGGAAGTGGAAAGACTACCGCTGCGTTGTGCTTGGCGCATGACCTGTTCGGGGAGAGATTCATGGATGCATTCATGGAGCTGAACGCAAGCGATGCACGAGGCATAGATGTCATCAGGACCACAGTCAAAGAGTTTGCCAGAGTCGCCACTATCAGCGAGGTTCCATTCAAGATCCTGGTCCTCGACGAGGCCGATAACATGACGGCCGACGCCCAACACGCCCTTAGACGCACGATGGAACGCTACGCAGACACTTGCCGCTTTGTCATGAGCTGCAACTACTCCGGCAAGATAATCGAACCTATCCAGTCCAGATGTGCAATCTTCAGGTTCGTCCCTCTTGGCGAAGAGGACATCGCAGCCTACATCAAGATGGTTGCCGAAAAGGAGAAAGTTCACCTGGAGGAACAAGGATTGCGTGCACTGGCCACTGCATCTGAAGGAGATCTACGAAAAGCCATCAACACGCTTCAAGGAGCCGCCTCGGTTGGCAGATCCATCGATGAGAAAGTCGTGTACGAAGTAGTCGGCAAAGCCAAGCCGGGAGATGTTCAAGAACTTCTCGAAATAGCAACCAAAGGAGACTTCATCAAGGCACGAGAAAGACTCCGGTCACTCCTGCTCCAGCAGGGACTCTCCGGGAAAGACATCTTGAAGCAGATTCACTCGGAGATCCTTCGTATGCCAATCCCCGAAAAGAACAAGATCGAACTCATAGACGCAACTGGTGAGATAGATTTCAGACTCGTCCAAGGTGCCGACGAGGAGGTACAGCTCTCTTCACTCTTAGCTCGACTGGCCTTGACCAGTTCACAGAAACGATCGAGCTGAGCCGCCCGGATGAACCCTCCCTGGACCGTCAAGTATAGGCCGAAGAAACTCGCCGGCGTAGCTGGAAACAAGATTGCGCTCCAGCAGATCGTAGATTGGTTGGATGCATGGTTCAAAGCGATTCCGAAGAAGAGGGCCCTGCTCCTTCACGGTCCACCTGGAACAGGTAAGACAGTCTCCGTGGAAGCTTTGGCCAGAGAACGCGGCCTCGATCTTGTGGAGATAAACGCTAGCGACGAGAGAAACAGAGACGCCCTCGATCGAATAGTAGGAGCGGCGACCAGACAGTCGGATCTCTTTGGAAGAGCCCGCCTGATACTCATCGATGAGGTCGACGGCATCAACCTGAGAGAGGATCGAGGGGCTGTCGATACGATTGTGAGACTCGTCCAGGAGACTCAGGTTCCAGTAATATTGACAGCGAACGATCCTTGGGACCCGAAGATCGGCCCGATCAGAAACGCAACTACGATGATTGAGTACAAGAGACTGGGCCTCAGAGACACTCTGCCTTACCTGAAGAAGATCTGCCAAACAGAGGGCATAGAAGTCGACGAGCAGGCGCTCAGATTGATCGTCGACAGAAATCAAGGAGACATGCGCTCTATCCTGAACGACCTTCAGACCTTAGCCTCAGGGCGCAAGAGACTCACGTATGACGAGACGACTTGGCTCGCATTCCGTGACCGAAAAGAGACGATCTTCGAAGCTCTGCGGACAGTCTTCTCGTCGCCCACCTGCTTGCAGGCACGACGAGCAGCAGACATGTCGGGCATCGACTTGGACATGTTCTTCGAATGGGTCTATGAGAACGCGCCAAGACAGCTGAATGATCCACGTGATCTCTGTCAGGCCATGATTGCCTTGGCTGACGCTGACTTGTACCGAGCCAGGATAGAACGCAATCGGATATGGGAACTGCTTCCGTATCAGATCGAGATGGAGACAGCCGGAGTTGCCATGTCAAAGGAGTTCACAAAGCCTGCATGGGTTCCGATGAAGTTCCCGGAACGTATACAGCTCCTATCAAGAACGAGAAAGGTAAGATCGATCGAGGCCGAGTTGGGTAGAAGCATTGGTGCACGTTGTCACATTTCTTCAAGACGCGCCATTTCCCGATATCTCCCGTACGTGAAGTACGTTCTCGACAAGAACCCCGCCACTGGAGCAAGACTCGTTGAATGGCTAGGTGTAAGCGAGGATGCAATGGAATACCTTGGTGTGAAACCGCCATCTGCCGAGTTGCCGCCGACGACGGAGAAGGCTGAGAGAAAGAAGGCTAGGCCTCGTGCAACGACGAAGACGACACGGAAGAGAAAAGCTACCTAGCGTCTCCCTTGTCTAGCGATTGAAAGCACGTGCCCCAGTTCTGGGAGTATGAGTCTGCTGACTGCAGTAGCGACGCCATCAGGGGATCCTGGCAAGCAGAATACCGCCTTTCCCTTGACAACACCTGCCATTGCACGAGACATCATGGCAGCTGACCCAATCTCATCGTAGCTGATCTTGCGAAACAACTCCCCGAATCCCGGAATCTGTTTCTCAAGGAGAGGGGCGACCGCTTCCACTGTGACATCTGAAGGTGCAATGCCTGTACCGCCCGTGATGATGATGACGTCGGCATCCGTCCTCAGAGCATTCCGAACAGTAGTGCGCAGGAAGCTCATTCGGTCAGGTATCAATGCGCGGCCAGTAATCCGGTGTCCTGCCTGTCGCACGAGTTCCTCGATCTTGTCGCCTGAAGGGTCATCTATGGGCAGCCCTTTCCCTTTCTGCTCTGCCTTCGATGTGCTGCAGGTCACAATGAAGACGGACGCTGTCTTCTGGGCATGCGCTTTGTGTATCGAGGGAACACTCATCGTCTTGCTCATCCCTTGGATTTCGCCAAGACCCTGATATCCACTATCCGGGTGTCAGGATATTGACCACGAGAATCCTTCTCGTACTGTTTCACCATGTCCCACAATGTGAGGAGATACGTCGATGTTGCGCTGAGTGCTTCCATCTCGACTCCGGTCTTCGCAGTGGTCTTGACAGTTGATCGAACCGTGATCGATGATGAGCTGATGTCTGCTTTCGTTCGAACGTTCGTGATCGGAATCGGGTGACAGAACGGTAAGGTCTGAGGTGTGTTTTTTGCAGCTAGGACTGCTGCGACTTCTGCTGCGGCTATCGGATCACCTTTCTCTATGCGGCCCTTTCGTATTCTCGCTATTGTTGACGGCTTGAGGTGGATCTTTCCAGAGGCAATAGCCTCCCGAAGAACCTCCTTCTTGGAGGTTATGTCGGCCATCGAGAACTTGCTGCTATTGCGGCTCAACTTGTGTCACTCAGAAGCTTTTCACTACATTCCTGGAGGGCCTATTTTAGGCTCGCAGGCGTGTGCGGTGAGGGAAGTACCTGTTTAGTTGAACTTCCTGTGTGGCTTGTGGGCAGTTTCGAGGACTGCTTCTAGACTTTCTTGCATTGCAGATGCAGGGACTTGGGCGAATCCAAGGAGGGTTGTCCTGCCACGCATGCCCTCGCCAGACTTCTGGGCGGAGATGACCCCGATGGAGCTGAGTGCGCGAACGTACTTCCATATTTGCGTGTGTTGGCGCGGTTCCTCGTTGAACTCATCGCAGGCAGCATGGTATTCGCGTTCTACTTCTCCCATGCTGACGTATGCGGTGTCTCTTTGAATGAGTAATCGAGAAAGGGCGAGCAGGAGCAGCTTTTCGTGGATTGAAAGAGCGGCTATGTAGTCAGTTCTCATAGCCGGATAAACACTTGCGATTGCTTTCCTGACGTGCTCGGCGGATACTGCATGCGAACTCTCTGAGTCTGCATACTTTCCAGCTCTCCAGAGCAGCTCAATAGCATACCGGGCGTCGCCGGCTGGACCCGCCACATCTGCCAAGAAGCTAGTCGTCTCGTCTTGCACGGTGCTTTCTTTGAAGGCGAGTTCGACTCGGTCGGAGATAATGGTCTGGAGTTGATTTGCAGAGTATTTGTCAAGTCTTACAAAGTTGCGTTGTAGGGTTCCGCTGGTGCTTGCGTCTAGTTTGTCGAGGTATGCGGGTTCTCGGAGGATGCAGATCAGGGAGAGGCGCATGGGCGCGCCTAGGCGTTCCTCATGGATCCTTGTCAATGTGTAGATCGGTGTGGAGCCTTCTGTCTGTATCAGGCTTTCAAGCTCGTCAAGTGCCAAGATCAGGTGGGCATTCTGATCATCGAGCAAATCCATTAGAACCTGAAGAAGCTCCTCCGGTGCGAACCCTCGTTTCGGAAATTCAGGCAACAGTTTCTCGACGGCACGTTTCATTATGAGGAAGAGGCTGCCTTTGTTCTCCCTACAATTCACGTGAACGTAGTGCAGGTTGACCTTACGATTCTTTGCGGCCTTTGTGATGTCGAGGCCGAAACGCTGGCACAGGACCGTCTTGCCGGTTCCTACGTCACCTGTTACTAGCACGCGTTGGCTCATTGAGCCAGGTTTCTCGATCGCGAATCTGAAGAGTTGTACGAGGAAGCCCAGTTTGTCTTCTCGATGAGGAAGGCGTGATGGTATGTAATCGAGTGAGAGGGGTCCTTCGTTCTTGAAGACCGTTGGTTTTGATAGAATCTCCTTCACTATGTCTGAAGGCAACTGCTCAAGGACCCCTACGTTCTTCATGACTTAACGTGACCTGCTGAGTCTTATCTGTTGTGCACAGGGATTCGATAAAAACGTGAGAGACAAGTGAAACTGAGGATCGATGGTGACTACCTAAACCGTGTCCTCGACTCATCGAGAACCCTGTAAATCTCATCACGAGCCGGAGGCTCAAGCCTCACGTGAGTACCATCACGCTTGATGATGGTTCGACCTTTCTCAAGCTTCGTCATCTCTCCGATCACGCATGCATTGATTCCTTGCCGCAGTAGTGACTTTACGATTTGTGTGGCGTTGGCTGGTCTTGCTGTGATAAGGAGTGCTCCAGAGCTCAGCACTCTAGACGGATCGATTCCCAGAGCATTGCATACGGCCTCTGTCTCTGGAGCCATCGTGATCCTTGACTCATCGACCACTATCCCTGTCCTTGATGCTTCTGCGAGTTCCCATAGGCCACAGATGATGCCGCCCTCTGTTGGATCATGCATGGCATGCACGCCCCCAGTCTTGCTTGCGATCGTGGCGTCTCTGACTACGCTTATTCTTCGGTAGAGTTCCTTCGCTCGTTGAACTGCATCTTCTCCAAGTGATCTCGCCAATTCCTTTTCGAGATCGTGTGCGAGAATCGCGGTGCCCTCTATTCCAATGGTCTTTGTCAGGATGACTTGGTCGCCTGGTTTGGCCCCCGCTGTCGTGATGTACTTGCCGGAGATAACCTCGCCGATCATGGAACCCACTATTATTGGCCGGTCCAGACCGGGTGTGATCTCTGAATGTCCTCCAGCAACTGTGACCGATATCTCGCGCGATGCCTCTTCCACCTGGTCCATGATCCTCTCAAGAACACCGACATCTGATTGCTCAGGGAGCAGAAGACAGCAGAGGAACCACACAGGCTGTCCCCCGCGTGTCGCGACATCGTTGGCGTTCACATGAACGGATAACCAACCGGCATTCTTCTGTGCGCCGGTGATTGGATCGGTAGTCAGTACGAGGAGTTTCCCTCTCACGCGCACCACAGCTGCGTCCTCCCCCAAAGCAGGGCCAAGAAGCAGTCTGCGATTAGGCGCTCCCGTCCGCTTGAAGACAATCTCGGACAGAAGGTCTCGAGGAACCTTTCCTGTCGGGAAAACTTTGCCTGCCATAGTCCTCCCCTCTCTCCCCGTGTTCCACACAGCCAGCCTGACGTGAACACATCACCCAATATGACGGTTCCTGTCAGGATCGAGCTCATTGGAAAAGGAAGCTGAGGAGCGGGCTCGCGCACTCAAGATCGATTTCATTCAATCAAATGGGCCAGACTCGTCATCGCCCGCATATATGACGACTGCAAAAGCAGCATTTCGGTCTTGCGTTTTGGACGAAGCTCATAGCCTGCAGCATCGTTGGGAACGCATCCGAGCGGGGTCAACTTGATATGATCGGGTCCGCGCACCTTCAATTTCAAGCGAGTCCCGATCATGAAACTACCATCGGAGAACGCACTCTCTCGATGTAATGGTTCCTGTGTCTGCGGCGACATGTCCTCGGATTGAGGAAGATTGAACCGTATATCATTCACGCCAATCGCCTTCGAGAGTCTCGGCGTCAGATCCATGTGCACATTTGTCGAGACTCCCGATGTCAAGATCCTCATCGACGCGGGTGTCGCACTGGGTCCACGTTTTCGCCTTTTTCCCCATCCGAGAGAGTATGAGGCGTTGGGGAAATGCCGTGAAAGTATTCGTAGACATGCGAAGATTGCGGACCTAGTAACCGTCTCTCACTATCATCATGACCACTTCACACCGAACTTCATTGACACAACGTGGCTGGCGAGCAGCCCGCGGGAAGCGACAGGCATCTATCGGGGGAAAACCATGATGGTCAAGGACGCGAGATCATCGACCAACGTCAGCCAAAGGAGAAGAGGATGGATCTTCCAGAGCTTCTGCCGAAAGATTGGAACTAAGATCATCGTGGCTGACGGCAAGAGCTTTGAGTATGGTAGCACTAGGCTGAGATTCTCGCACCCCCTGCCACATGGGGAAGATTCGAGTGAGCTCGGGTTCGTTCTGGCAACAGTAGTAGAATCGGATTCGGAGAAACTTGTTCACGCATCAGACGTCCAAGGACCAATGTCAGACACCGCGCTCCAGTTCGTTCTCAGCGAGAAACCATCCGCAGTCATAATCGGAGGCCCGCCATTGTACCTGTCAGGAGTCAAAGTCGCTGAGAATTCAATCAGAAAAGGCATGGAGAACCTCGCGGTTATCGCCAGAAAGGTGCCACTAGTGGTTGCCGATCACCACTTGCTCAGGTCTGAGGATTCTGCTCGAGAGCTTTCTGCGATGTCCGCATCAACAAAGCGTCTCGGAGGCGCCATCATGAATGCGGCCGAGTACATCCGCAAGGAACCTCAATTCCTTGAGGCAAGACGGAAAACCCTGTACAAGGAAGACCCACCATCCAGGCGGTTCATCAAATGGACGAAATTGAGGGAAGAGCAGCAGCTTCAGACCAAGCCGCCGCTAAAATAAGGGAGAAGAAAAAGAGGGTAAGGCTTCAGAGGCGCGTTAGGCTCCAACGAGCTTGTCCGCGACTCTGAACTTCTTTCCGCACTGTGGACATGAGAAGTGTTTCACGTGAAGAGCCGGTCCTCTACCGTCTCTGGGTTGCATGTTCCATTCTTTCATGGGCCGTTCGATGTCAATTCCACATCTTGCACATTTTGTCACGTCATTCACCAGGCTTTGATCGGCTGCACGATCTGCCTCGCGCCCAGCGGGCTTGTTCGAGGACAGTCATGCGCCGTCCATGCGGGGTACCATGCGCAAAGTATATGAATGTTCCGCCGATGGCACACTAATGTGTCAACCATTCTGTCCTGCTGCCCGAATCTGAAGCAGAACGAGCTCAAGGACCTGCTGCACCGCCTCCTGAACATCGAGGGATAGCCCTGTACCTGCATTGAAGATCTTCCCTTCGATTCCGAAAACGGTCAGGTTGGGCGGTAGTTGGTTCAGTGTGCGTGCAAGCTCAATCGCTTCGCCGACACCGAAGGCATGGGTTGAGCAGCGGAAGTAGCTCGTTGGAATCGGGTGTGCTCGTGCGTCGAAATGGTGGATCATGCCTGGTTTGGCGCCTGAAGCAACAGCGTCAACCAGGATGACATTGTCTGCATTCTTCCATGACTCCATCAATTCTGTCCCTTCCCCACTCTTCTCGATCACTGTAACACGGTTCAGAGACAGTTCTCTCAGGCGACGAGCAACCAGAATCCCTACAGCATCGTCGCTACGATACTCGTTGCCTACTCCGATGATGAGAATGCGGACATTTGCCGGCAAGATTCTTGCCAAGCCTTCACTCGCGTTCAACAATTAGTTTCAGCGAGTGTGTGGAGCACGAGATGCACGGATCGTAGTTGCGCACGGCCTGCTCGCATTGCCACGTGAGCTTCTCCTGGGTCAGTTTGAGGTTCTTCGAGACGAACTCACGGAGATCACTCTCGATGATTCTCTGGTTCTGCGCTGTGGGCGGAACGATCTTGGCGTCGAGAATCACGCCGCTCTCGTCAATGCGGTAGCGGTGGTAGAGGATGCCACGCGGTGCCTCGGTGCAGCCACAACCTCTTGAAGCGCGAGGTTTCACTTCCACGGCTGGTTTCTCTGGCATCTCGTACTCGTCGATGATACGTAAGGCTTCGTCGCAGGCGTACACTGTCTCTACGCTGCGCACAATGATGCTCTTGAATGGGTTGCGGCATTCCGGTGCGAGTCCGGCGGAACCGGCTGCTTCTTTCGCCAATGGGGAGAGACGGTCAAAGTTCAGGTTGTACCGTGCGAGGGGGCCGACGAAGTACGGGCCGTGGTCTTTCTGTACAGAATGGAGTGTGCTTGAGTATGGCATGTGTTCTTCGAAGAAGTGATTCTCATAGTCGCGTATTGGAATATCCAAGCCCTTGTTCGAGACGAGGCGTCCCTCGTTGAACGGATACTCATTCGGGTGGCGGAGGGCGACGAACTCGTAGTCCCGTTCAAACTTCGGGAAACGAAACGTCCCAACCAATCGGGTAGTCTCTACCGCGGCGTCTCGCGCCCACTTGAGACGCTCGACAAGTGGAGCAAGTTGACGCTTGGTCGGTACCTTGTAGAATCCGCCGACTCGGACATTGATTGGATGAATCTCCCTGCCTCCAAGTAGTGTGACGAGCTCGTTGCCTATCTTCTTCAGCTCAAGGGCACGTTGCACTTCCTTTGGATAGTCCTTTGCCATCTGGATCGCATCTTGGTATCCAAGGAAGTCAGGAGCATGGAGCATGTAGACATGCAGTGCATGGCTTTCGATCCACTCTCCACAGTATATCAGCCGACGAAGTGCGCGTAGTGCCCCGTCAACCTTGACGCCCAGCGCGTCCTCCATTGCGTGGACAGCGCTCATCTGATACGCGATCGGACAAATGCCGCAAATGCGGGCGGTGATGTCGGGAGCCTCAGTGAAGTTGCGTCCGCGTAGGAACGCCTCGAAGAAACGTGGAGGCTCGAATATCTTCAGTTTGACGTCTGTGACTTTGTTGCCTTTCACCTTCACGTGAATGGCGCCTTCCCCTTCGACGCGGGCAAGGTAGTCAACATCTATCGTTCTATTTTTCATGGATCTCGCTCTCCCTGCGGAATGCTTCCGCGTATGCATTGAATGTGCGAAACGCGTGCATGATGTCACGCTCATTGACGCCGAGACGACTCCACCATTCGCTCAATGACCGAGTGTTCGGTGTCTCCTTAGGACCGAAACACCCGTAACACCCTCGATTGTACGATGGGCAGATTGCACCGCATCCATCGTGGGTCACCGGGCCAAGGCACGGCGTGCCATGGGCGACCATAACGCAGACAGTCCCGCGCATCTTGCACGTCATGCACACGCTGTGGGGAGGAATGTTGGGCTTGCGT
>JALHTB010000058.1 GCA_022865625.1 Candidatus Bathyarchaeota archaeon | reverse complement strand
TGTAGAGAATTGCCACACTTGCTGCTACGTATGAATTGGAAAGCTTTCACGATCATTGCGCTGGCCGCGTTAGCTCTGTCCATGCCTGTGCTGGCCTTTGCGCAACCAGGAGGACCGGGGCAGGGCATGCGTATGCATGGGGATTTTGAATGGTACTACTCGGTCAAGGGAGTACTGTCAACGGTCAATCTGGTGCTTCTCGTCATATTGCTCATCATATACCTCAGGGTCTACTCCGATACTCGCTCTGAGTTTGCTCTTGGGTTAATCGTCTTTGCCTTGGCAATGATGATGTATGCGATTACTTCGAATCCATGGCTGCAATCAGGTTTCGGGTTCAGAGGGTCCGGCCTTGGGCCCTTCGCTTTCTTCCCTGATCTCTTCGCGTTAGTCGCGCTGGTGATTCTGCTCTTCTTTGCCGTCAGATACCGCTAGAAGTTTCGGATGCAATTTGGATATTGGGTGGACACAATTCTGGGAAACGGCTTTTTCTAATCGTGTCCGATTCTGCGTTGCGCAGTGAGCGCAGGAGGTTGAAGTTGGAAAGTAAGTTGTTGGCTCCGATAGGAGCGGTAGCGATTTTTGCGATAGTGGCGTTCGGCCTGCTGGTGGCCTACGCAACGCCTCTAGCAGTCGCGAGCCCCGGCGATCGTTGCGGATGTGGACATCCGTATTGGACTGAAGGTCTGACTGAGCAGCAGGTCGCGGAGATACGACAGAAGATCTGGGACATCAGAACGCAAGCCTCTGCCGAGGGATGGACTGAGGAGCAGACTACGACCGCGATTCACCAGTTGCTGGCACAATACGGCATCTCTCCTCGAGGACCTAGCTTCGTTGACGCCAATGGCGACGGAGTGTGTGATCACTTCAGGAACGGCCATGGGCGCAGACAACGGGGCAACCAGTGCTGGAATCAAACCGTCTGCCCACAGACATAGACCAGAAAACAGTCTAGAAGAGTGGAACTATGATCAGGTCCCGAGAGTTCCAATGCCACCCCCATTTTGAGAAACCAGAGCCAGATTCCCTGGCCCGCAATGATTCCCCGAGTGAACTCTTGTAGTCTCACGATGCCCGCTAGAACTGACTCGGCGTCACGTCATTGAGCACCACTATGAACTCTCTCAAGGAGAACGCGCTACCACTGACGGGTGGTGAGTGCGGGAGGGGCGTCTCCAATCTCAGATTGGGTGCGCACTTGCTCCTTCGCCCTCGTATTCTGAGACGATCAACATTCATACTATTCCCAAGTGAATTCGAAGCTATTCCAAAATGATCAGCAGGGCCATGACTCCGACGCCCAGGAGGATCATGATGAACTGTAGCAAGGACTTTGAGGCCTTGACTTCGTGATGAAGTTCAGGTATCAAGTCTGACCCTGCAATGTAGAGAAAACCGCCTGCCGTTATTGGTAGCAAAGACAGTGAGAAACCCTCTATCTCACTTCCCATCACAATGGCGAGAACGGCTCCCAACATCGCTGTCAGTGCAGAGAGTAAGTTGAAAGTCAGCGCTTTCTTCACAGACAATCCCCCGTGAATCAGCACACCGAAGTCGCCAACTTCCTGTGGTATTTCGTGCATGATGACCGCCAGCGTAGTCGCTATTCCAATCGGAAGGCTAACCATGTAACTTGCTCCGACCAGCATTCCATCTATCAGGTTGTGAACAGCGTCTCCCGCCAAGTTGATGGTGGCAAGAGGATGCATGTGTTCCTCTGATGTGGGAATGTGGCAGTGTCTCCAGCGCAGGAATTTCTCGAGCACGAAGAAGATGAGAATCCCCGATATCACATAGAGAGAAACGGGCAAGTTCGTACCGAGTTCACGAAAGGATTCTGGAAGAAGATGGATGAAAGCGTCTCCGAACAATCCACCCACCGCGAAGCTCACCAGAAACGAAGTCAGTCTTGCAAGCCGATCCTTATTCAGGGTGAGCGTGAGAATCCCAATCAGAGAGACCAAGCTGATCAAGAAGACGCTGACTATGGAATAGATCCAAGCGATCACCGGCAATCTTGCTCGGACGTCCTCAGCGAGTTATTAACATTTAACCTTAATGTTATTAATGGCAGAGACAACGGAAGAACAAGGTGTTTCATGCGTGCCAATAATCAGTGCTTCGTTGACCGATACGACGCTTCAGGAACTGCGCAGAATCCAGAAAACAATGGGTTTCTCCGGTCGATCTGAAGCAATTAGAGCAGCAATACGTATGCTAGCGGCCGAGTCGAAGGAGGGGGAGACACTTGCAGGACAGGTGAGGGGAATACTCCTGCTAATCCATGAGCACGAAGCGGAGAGCCTGGTCACCAACGTGAAACACACGTTTCTGGACATAATCCACACTCAGCTGCACAACCGTTTCAAAGAAGGCAAATGCTTGGAACTCTTTTTGCTCGAAGGTGAAGCTGATAGAGTGAGAGAGATGACAGGAGTATTCCAGAAGGCGGACGACATTGAATTCGTCAGGTTGCTGATCGCCTAGGTGCAAACTACGACGGACGACGAGCCAGAGGAGGGATTCAGAAAGCTATCATGAAGTCCTCTGGCAGCTCTCATACGCGTAGAAGCTTTTCTCTCTCTTCCGATTTGGTGGATTGTGGGGACTTGCTCCTTCTCTACGGGCGCTTGGTCAGCTCTTTCTTGATCTCAGCAATGAATCCGTCTTCGTCTTCTGCTATTCTCTTCTTCACTTCTTTCCAAGCATGCGCAAAATTCTTGTACCTTGTCTCGACAACGTTGTGAATCACTTTGTCGATTTCCCTCTTGTTCTCTCGTGTGACCTCTATTCCAGCTCTCTTGAATGTCTGTTCCAGATGTCTGAAATAGCATGTCAAGATTCGCAACTCGAGAATGCTACAAGGAAAGGCATTTGAGGCTTTGGACTTCTCGGGTTTTGAATTGAGGATGTGCATTGGGGGCTGCTGAACGTGGAATGTTGAGAACGATGGAGAGGTGCATCGAGGATCTTGCTGGAAAAACCATAGCAGGGCAAGTGATGGAAGGTCGTGACGGTGACGGGGACAAGTCGAATGCGGTCCAAGTATCGATAGAGCCAGCCCATCCACTTCCTGACCCCGTCTTTGCCTCTCAGCGTTATCCCGAGTAACTCGATTTCACAATCATCAGCAAAGCACTCCACGACCCGTTCGACATCGTTGCTTTCGATCGCGATATCCAAGTCCGATGTGCTTTCCGGATTCTCTCCTGACGTTGGTTGACGTTCATACGCTTACTCTTCCTGTGGAAGATCAGAGTACTGGAGGGGGGGATTCGAACCCCTGAGTTCCGATGACTTGAACGCAAACATGTGAGGACTTCTTCCATTGGAAACGTGAAAACTGAAGTGTGTTTTCCAGTGGAACTGCTTTTCGGTGGCTCGGGGGGGCTCTAGATCAATATTCCTAGCCCTCTCCAAAGCAGGTAGATGCCGAAGGCAAGAAGAATCATCATAACCAGGTATCTGCCGTATTTCTCGGAGGCAGCTGCAATCGGGCTTACGACCTTCTCGGCAGCATCTGGAGCGACCAAGTACACTGAAATTAGCAAGACTATGGGAAGGAGGAAGAAGATGTCACAGACCGCGGTCAGGAGAACCGCGCCAGCAAGGAGGAGTCCGGCCTGAAAGATTTCTCTTGTGGCCATGACATTGAGCAGCACAGCATCAAAGTTGGTGATATTCAGGACGAATCCGAGCAGGAACCATCTTGCGAACCGGGCAGAAGATGCTGTACCATGAACAGGAGGTTTCTGGCCTTTCTGTGATCGTTTCTCAAGTGCGGATTTGATTCCGAAACCTATGAGCAGGGAGCCGACGAAGATATCGAGGACTGCGGAAAACTGACCGGTCGACTTTTTGACACTCACTGTGCCAGTGCCGATAGCTGAGCTGACCGTTGCCAAGATGACAACAAGACGGCGCCAGCCAGATAGGCGGTCGCGCGCTTCCTGAGATAGGCTTTCCTTGCCAACAGGGTCAATGTGACTCCAAGAATCACAGGCGAGATTGCCGAACCGATTCCGAGAGGTATGACTTTCAGGAGCACTTCGAAGAATACTTGTGAAATCATCGGCTCGGTCATTGTTGTGCCAGCATGAGCTATCACAACCCCGAGCCCGCACAAAACGCTTGCTCCCATTCGTCACGGGGAGCATCTCCCAACGGGAACTCCTACACAGACTGGATAGTCAGCAGCAGCACGCATTGCTTTTTCTCTTGCCGCCGCCATGATCTGGCGCCAGCGGAGGATATCCACTCGATGCAGCGCATCTTTTACCCCAACAGCATCGTCGTCATCGGTGTCTCGGAACGACAGGAAAACCTAGCTCGTACCATCATAGCCAACCTTTGCACTTTTGGTTACAAGGGTAGGCTGTTCGCGGTTGGACGGAAAGAGGGAAGCGTCCATGGAATTCCCATCGCCACCTCGCTCGATCAGGTTCCTGATGGGCTCGACTTGGCGGTGATCCTCACGCCAGCGGCTACCGTGCCCGATTTCATGGAAGCGTGTGGTCGAAAGGGCATTCGCCGTATTGTCATCGAGTCCGGCGGCTTCAGCGAGTTTTCCCAAGAGGGGCTCCGATTGGAGCAACGGCTTCTGGAGATCGCTCGCGAATGGGACATACGGTTTGTCGGCCCCAACTGCATCAGCGTCATCAATCTTGAGACTGGATTGTGCCTGCCTTTCGGGTCCATGTCTACTGTTACCGCACGGCTCGGCCCAGCATCGGTGGTGTCTCAGAGCGGCGGAGTCTCGCTCACGTACGTGGATCGACTCTGCACGGCCGGGGTGGGAGTCAACAAGGCGGTCAGTATCGGCAACAAGACTGACTTGGACGAGACAGACTACTTGGCGTATCTCTTACAGGACCCCGGCACGAAAATCGTCTGCTTGTATCTCGAGTCAATTGGTGACGGAAGAAAACTGATGGATCTGGCTCGCTCTTCCGCAAAACCCATCATCGTCCACAAGGTCAATCGAGGGCAGGCCAGCCGTCGCGTCGCTCTCTCTCACACAGCAGCACTGGCAGACGACGATCGGATCGTGAGCGCAGCTTTTCGTCAAGTAGGCATCTTCCGCCCAGAAGACTTCCGCGAGTCGGTGGCCATCGCGCAAGGACTGACCCTCCCGCCAGTCCGAGGGAACAGACTAGTTGTCATCTCGCGTTCCGGTGGTCACGCCGTAATCGCGGCGGACGCCGCCGAGAGATACGGCTTCCAATTGGCTGCCCTACCCGACGAGTTCATCGAGCGCGTGCGCGCGCTTTTTCCCGCCGATGTTATTGCGCTGACCAATCCGATCGATCTCGGTGTCATCTTTGACTTTGAGTTGTACGCACGGATCGTGG
>JALHTB010000057.1 GCA_022865625.1 Candidatus Bathyarchaeota archaeon | reverse complement strand
TGGAGTAAGCGAGCCCTTGCAGCTTAAATGTCTGGCACACACCGGATCTGCTGGGCCGAATGAGACAATCCCGGAAGGGACAGTAGGCTCAGATGTGGTTGAGATGTCCGAAGACTCGAATAAGGCTCCCAACCGAAAATAGGCGGGGCAGGTTCGAGTAAGCAGAGGCATTGTGAATATGGCGGCTCGCTACGGCGGGTACGCCGTCAGGCCAATGGTTTGGCCTATGCTTCTACACTGGGATGGATGCAGGTGGAACCGCAACAACGGAATGCCCACCCAAGCGAAGAGGACCGGAGTGGAAGCATGAATCTCCCGACTTCAGTCGCGGAGAGAATCAATGTGAGCCTTCCCCGACATCGCTCTCTTCTTCAGTCGCTAGCTGCAGCGTTCGAGCAACGATTCATGGTTGCTTGAAGAAATAGCGTGGCCACTGAGGCCATTCCTGCGGAGTAGTCGTCTCGAAGTCAGTCTGTAATTCCATATCAATCTTGAGGTTTTCGAACGCAACATTCCTTATCATTCCGGGCAGCCTGGCTCCTTCAGCAAATTCAACGATGCCAACCGCGTACGGAGCGAATGCTTGAAACTGAGTAGGCGGCAGATGTATCACAGTGTAGGTCACGAGCCGACATTTGCCCTGTAGTTCTGTCCAAGATAGGTCTGAGTGTCCGCAGTGGGAGCAGAGGCTGCGAGGCGGAACAGTGACTTTCTTGCATCGGTTGCATCTCACTCCCATCAGTTTCCTGTCTGCGCAGAACTTGTAGAAGCTCTCTATTGTCGGGGGCGGAGCGAGCGTCATTCTAGCCACCTCTACGATAGATCTGCACTACGCCGGTGGCCGCTGAGCCGCCGATGTTAGAAGTCAACCCGATCTCGGCCCCTTTCACTTGGCGTTTCCCAGCTTGACCTGTTAGCTGAAGATAGATTTCGCAGGCTTGAGCAGTTCCAGTTGCTCCTACCGGATGACCCTTGGCCTTCAATCCACCACTTGTGTTCACTGGTATCCTCCCGCCAAGTCTCGTGACGCCCTCATCAATCAGCTTCCCACCTTCGCCGGGTTTGCAGAAATCCAGAGCCTCGTAGGCCATGATCTCCGCGATTGTGAAACAGTCGTGCACTTCAGACACATCGATTTCCTTAGGTCGGACACGAGCCATTTCGTATGCCTTCTTCGCTGCTAGCTTCGTAACGTTCATGGTCGTGATGTCCTCTCTTTCGAAGAGGCCAAGAGTGTCTTGTGCCTGAGATGATCCCACAATATGTACGGGGGTGTCGGTGAACTTCCGCGCCAGTCTTGGTTTTGTGAGCACGAGACAGCTTGCACCGTCAGATATGGGTGAACAATCGTAGAGCTTCAGTGGCCAGGCAACTGTTCGGGATTTGAGAACATCGTCGATTGTTATGCTCTTCTGGAAGTGTGCCTTCGGGTTGAGTACTCCGTTCTCATGATTCTTGACGGCGACTTTGGCGAGCTGCTCTTGTGTGGTTCCGTACTTGTTCATGTGGGCCGTGGCCATCATAGCAAATATCGCGGGAAATGAGATTCCATGCCACTGCTCGAAAGGATAGTCAGAAGCCATACCGAGTATCTCAGTCACGGCTGCTGTCCGAAGGTGCGTCATCTTCTCGACGCCCCCAACAAGAACTATGTCATGCATTCCGGATTGGATCGCGTAGATCGCGCATCTCATCGCGACACCTGATGATGCGCAAGCCGCTTCAGTACGGAACGCAGGGATGGGCAGGAGGCCCAGCCAATCAGCAATCATTGGCGCGACGTGCGCTTGATGCTCATATGACTCACTCATCTGTCCAACGAAGAGTCCGTCTATGTCTTTCTTGGGCGAGAGGTCGGGGCATCTCTGGAATGCTTCCTGAGCGGCTTCGACGAACAGCTCTCGATTATACAGTCCTTCTCTTACGCCGAATTTCGTAACGCCGGCGGAGACTATGCTTGCAAGTGGCTTAGCCGTGATCCTCACCTATTCAGTCAACGGTCGTTTGCCAATGCGGCAGGTGATCGTTTTGACTTGCCTAATAACTTCTGCCAAGAGTCTACTGCTTCCAAGCACCTTACCCGAATCGTTCCTTGACCCAGCTCCGTATCGGTTCCAGTTGTTTTCTCATCCGTGCTTTTTCTTCCTCGGATCGTCTTCCCAAGGGTGGACCTGAGGGTACAAAGAAGATGTCCATTGGAGTGCCGGTTGGCTGCTCAACGAATCTGATCTCGACACTCATATCGCATTCGACATCCTCTGGTTCCATACCCACGAGACGCCCTGCGATCAGTGTGTTCGCTCCTTCAACCCGAACATATGCAAGTATGAACGGTAGGTCGGCCAGAAACGCCTCGCCAGCAAAGCCAAGAACAGTGAAGCAGTGAAGCATGCCACGCATCGGCATCTCTATCCACTGCGTCTCAACGAGCTTGCACTTGTTCCTCCAGCAATGTGCCCTGGGTGGACAGAAGACATCTCCGCATTTCGGACACTTGGTTCCAAACAGTCTCTTCTCCATGAGTCCCTCGAAGAACTTGGAGACCAGCCCGTAGCTGTGTTCGTACATTACGTCCCATGGCCGGTTGACGAGCATGTAGCGTGCCCTTTCGAGTTTGTCAGGCCTGTGACCTTTGTTGCCTTCAATGATCTTGTAGCCGACGACGTTCCATCTGCCAAGGCGGCCCCATTCAGCCCATTTCTTGTCAGGCTTCTTCTCCTTGATGACTTTGTCAGGCTGCATTCATCTCACCTCTCCATGATCATGACAGAGATTGCTGTGCCGGTGCCTGCGTGGCTATGGTTGAGGCCGACTTGTGCGCCCTTAACCTGAGTCGCGTCGCTTTTGTGCTTCTTTCCGATCTCTTGTCTCAGTTGCCAGAAGAGTTCAACTGTTTGCCCGATTGCCGTTGACCCGACAGGGTGACCAAACCCTTCCAACCCACCACTTACGTTGACTGGGATTTCGCCGTCCACGTAGCTTTGGCCCTCTCTGATGAGTGTCTTGCCTTCGCCTCTCTTGCAGAAGTCCAGGTCTTCGTAGGTCTGGAGTTCACTGGAATCGTATGCGTCATGTATCTCTACAATGTCGATTTCCTTGAGTGGGTTCTTGATTCCTGCCATCTTGTATGCTGTTCTAGCCGCAACCTTGCAGGCTCCGAAATTGGTCATTTCCGGGTAGGGTTCGCGGGGTTTCAGCGCATACTTGGGATATGCGCGTGCCTCACTTGGGAACATTCCGTGGAAGCCTGGGTTGTCCGGCCTATCGCCGGGTCTCATCATATCACTTCCGAGTCCAACTCCCGTTATCCAGACGGGCGTGTCAGTGATCTTCTTGGCGTATTTCTGAGACGCCAGCACGATTACGCTTGCTCCTTCGCTCAGTAGACAGCAATCAAGAACTTTCAGGGGCCAAGCAATCAGGCGAGACGAGAGAACGTCATCAACGGTAATCTTCTTTCCTCCGCATTCGACAGGCCACTGTGCATAGGGATTGTCGAGGCTATAGTTCCGGTTCTTCACCGCAATCATTGCTAGGTCCTCCTCGGTCTCGCCGTACAGGTACATGTGACGTGCCTCCATCGCGGCATAGTAGCCGGTATAATAGCCGCCGACAGGAAAGTCGAAGTCTGTGTCACTTGCCAGTGCGATGAATTCGTTTGCCTTTGCTGACGAAACCTCTCCTTGTTTCTCGAAGCCGCTTACAAGGCAAATGTCGGATAGACCAGATGCTACCAACGCCCACGCAGTTCGTATTGCCGTACCGGGTCCGGCCCCACCGTTCTCAACCCTGAACACAGGTTTCGGAGCCAACCCGAGATAATCATTTATTATCCAAGAAAACGCAAGTTGCTGCTCGAAGTGGTCACTGAAGTACGAACAGACGTGATTGTCTATGTCAGAGATCGATAGATTGGGAGTGTCTTGGAGAGCCTCTTTCATTGCTTGGGCGACCATCTCTTCCTGCGTTTCGTGTCTTGGTTTTTCGTATCGGGAGATGCCGCCAGCGACAACGGCGACTTTTCTCATGTGTTCTACCTCGAAACTGGACTGGTGAATGTGTTCTATGATAAAAGGTAACGAATCGTTATGTATTCCCTTGTTGACTTGTAGGGGTTATGGTGTTAAGAGCTCAATCTGTCCTGCCTGAGTCGCCTCTCGAGCTGGCGTTCTGTGAATCCTGTGTTGTCGGGTGGTTCGGGGGGCTTGATGAGGAGACGCGGCCTGCCTATCGAAGCCACTTTCGTCAGTGGTTGCTGTGGCTTTGGGCGAAGCCTGAATGGAGCGGTAAGATGCCTTCCGCATTATTGGAGTTCCAGGAGAATGCTGTTGGGCGGGGGCGTTTGATTTTGCCGCGGCTCATGGTCCAGTATGTGCAGGGGCGGGGTGGAACCTACAAGAGCATGCGCTGTTCTGTCTCTCATTTGCGGAGCCTCTTCATCCACAACGACGTTGAGGTCCCTCAGGTTCATTGGCAGCCGCATCCGACCACAGAGCCGGTCAAAGGAAACCTTACCTTCGAGCAAGTCCGGAACATCATCCTCCACGCGGGTCCACGCAACACAGCGATCTTCTTGACGATGCTGCAAGGCCTCATGGACCTGGAACGATTCAAATGGTTCAACCTCAAGTATGCTTTGCCGCTTGTGAAGCATCTCAAAGAGAAGGGCCTCGATGAGCCTTTCAGGATTGACTTCTCCGCTCGCAAACGGAACCCGCGGTCATTCTACACATTCATCTATCATGACGCACTCAAAGCCTGGAGCGACTACTTCACGAATGAGCGAGGCTGGCCAGAGCGGGAAGGCGAAGCCGCCGCTCTCACAGACAACGGAACCCCACCCATCAAGGCCACAATACGGGCAGCATTCCGCACAATCGCTGAACGTCTCCACTATCGGCCTGTGACGGTGAAAGGAGTCAAGAGTGGTGTAGGACCACATGAGGGCTTCCGCGATGTCGTGCGATCGCATCTACGTCTCGCCAAACGTGACGGATTCGACCTCACATGTGCAGAGTATTGGATGGGCCACAGCATCGACCCACTCAACTATGAGAAATTCACCGACCTAGAGCCTGAGTACATGCTTGAGAATGTGAAGATCGCTGCCAAATACCTGAACATAATCAGCCAAACCGTAACAGATGAACAGTCCGCGAAGGAACGTGAAGAACTACGCCACAAAGTAGCGCACCTCGAGTTGGCGGTTAAGATGCTCCAGGACGCGTCAGGACTCCAAGTAGCGACGCCAACTGGGGGAGGTGAGAACACGAAATGAAGATGTCCAGGATCCTTCTCATCACTGTGTTGTTCGCTGGCATGTGCCTGATGACGGTTCAACCAGCTGGAGCTGCTGCAAGCGCGGTCGTACAGAACGATTCCATGTGGATTGATATTCTAGGACAAGTTCGCATTGGGCTCTGTTCGCTAGTCGGCGGTCAAAGGTTTTTGTTCGGTTTCGGCGGCTCTGACGCTCTGAGCGATTAGAGACTTCCATCGGTTACCTATTATGGGGAAAGAAAAGCCGAAGTGAGAAAACAATGCCTAAGCCATGGCGGAGTCGAATTGACCGACGGGGCTTGCTCGTACTGCCAACTCTTGAAGCTGTCGCTATTCTCGTTGTAGGGGCGTTTTTCATCTGTGCGGGAATAGTAATACTCCAAGTTGGGCTGGACAATTTAGGGCTAGTGGCGTGGCTCCACACTCATCCCGAAGCATCTGGGGCTGGCCCTGCGATATCTCGACCAGAATGGGGAGACTTCGGAATCTTCGTGTCAAGAACCTTCGATCAGGTGATTCACAGGTTTTGCATGAGCTTCAGAATCATGTGTCCGCAAGATGTACACATGCTAGAAAGAATTGCGAATGCGCAATTGGTGGCGGGGGCAGTATCTGTTGTTCTCGGGACTGCACTGCTTATTCTCGCTATCTATAGAATTCGCCCGAGGGGAAGAAACAAACCGCCGATGCCGAACAGCCGAAACGAACAGCCATCAACCGAACAGAGCCGGTCAGGCGACTTCGAGTAGACTCACCATGTACGGCGCATGATACTTGCCTTCGAACCAGTGATCACTCACCCCAAGCGTGTACTCCGGATCGACGAGTTTCGCGTCGAATGTCGATGTCGTGCCATCCTCGAGGTCAAGCGATCGTGCGACACCATCATTCAGGCGACGTAACTGCTCTATCCGCATGTACAGATTTGAGAGAGAGACCTCACGGATTTCTCCACTGATCCTCAGAGTTCGACCAAGTGTCGCATGATCGACTCTGTAGGCGATGTTTCGATAGGGGACTGCACGCTCAATTTCCTCTCGTGTTGTTTGAATCTGAATCGTAAGCACGTTAGGCAGGATCATACTGGCGAACAGAACCAAAGTCTAATCCAGCCTCTCATGACAGGTGAGCGTATAGGGGTGAATGCCAGCTGCCCAATCGTCTTCTGTTCGCGGATCCTCGACGAGGACGGCGAAAACACTAAGGCCGTCACCCGTCGGGAGAATGAGCACGCGTGGTGAGCCGTCAGCAAACTCTCTAATCTGGTTCAGTGCTACAAGCGAGTCTGTCCAGCCTTCAATCTCAACGGTTCGCCCGCGCTTCCCTAGAAAGATGCGGACTGGTAGATCACTGGAAACCGGTTTGCTGTCAAGCTCAGTTGGTTCAGTCACGTGGATCTGTTGGACATGGGGTAGTATGAATGAACCGAGAGAGATTTGGTTTTGGACGCGGTAGGCAGCTTCCACGCCCACCATTTCCTGACTCAGCGCCTTAACAAGCGGCGAAAGCATCATGATGGTTCCCACACCATCGTCTGCGAGCGTTTTCACATCAGGCGACATTACCATATCCACCCCGAGTCCACTATCCGTTAATGCTTTGACGATGTCGTAGGTGACATATTCAGACCACTCCTCCGTAGTTGAACTACTAGCTGGCCAGGTAGCGGGGAAGGTGCCGTATGTCTGAGCGAAATTGCGGCCGACGCCCGCTGCACCCGCAGCGTAACTTGGACCATTCAGGTTCGAGTCCCACTGCCAAGCAAGCCAGTACGTTGCCGCGTCAAGAACCAGCGCCGTCGGGGTACCTGCGCTGATAGCAACCGTGTTCCACGCGGGAGCTGAACCAGCCACGCTGCCTGACTGCCAAGACAGCGAGGTCGGCGCATCTGAAGTACCCGCATAGATGGCGGGGCGAAAACTACCCGCCGCATGCAGATAAAACGATACAGAGACCACGGTTGCCGTGGTGATTAGAATTGCCTTCGTGGCCTTGACATAGCCTCTTATGGTGTTAATTGTTAGACGCATATTGAACCAGACGATGCTGTCCTGCGTTGAGGTTGCTAACCAGGTGGCGTCAAATGCAGCGTACGTCTTGGTGTAGTAACTGCGAGTTGGAGTAAATGGGAAGCCGCTACTCTGATAGTAGAGACTTTTCGATGCGCTGACTTGGATCGCAATCCAGTATGTTCCCGCGGCCGCATAATATGCAGTTGAAAGCGTGATCTCCTGCCAGCCCGCCACAATCGCCATGCCGGTGCTGACTGTTGTCGCGAGTAGGCTTGCTGGTTTGTCTGCCCCTGCGCTGTACAGGCCGAGATAGCAGTTAGCTGCCGTTGTTCCCTGTATGTTAATTCCAATCTTGGTGACTATGCCGGTCGTTACAAGGAGGATTCTGCACGCGTGTGCGCTTCCTGTTGCCAGGGCACTGCTGGTTTGGGTGCTTCCGATCGTCTCTAGCACCGTTGGGTAAGTTGTGCTTCCAGTCGTTGTCTTCCCAAATGTTGGATCGTCTTCCGCTAGACGACGACGCTGAAGGTTGAAACATCTTCGCGGATACCCGCAGGTATTGCAGAGGTGCCCATAGCCGAACTCATGTCCGCTCGGACATTTCTCGAAACATTGCGGGCAGACGGGATGAACTTGGATCAGTCTGCCTTCTCGGACTGCAAGCGTTACGGTGAGGCTGAAGTATCGTGAATCACAATTCGGGCACTCGTAATAGTACCTGGTCGTCGTGCCGCAGACTTTCTGACTCAAACTAAGTCGCCACCGTATTAGAGATCAGACTATGGTGACATCTAACCGTGCAACCCAAGTCACGTCCGAGGTTTTCGTTTCCATCGCCTGAACTTTCCGGCATAGGTTGCGGTTCCGCACTGAGCCGTTATCAATCGTCATCTCTTCCCAAGCGAAGTTTGCTTCAGCCGCGCCGAAACTTGACCGCCAAATGCCTTTCTGGGTGCCGACTTGAGGATACGTTGCATCCATCGCCTTGAACGCGGTTGAGGCTCCCTGCAAGCCTGTCTGGCTTGGACTGGCTGGGGTCGTGCCGTTGCCGACTCCCATGCGTGCGTTCGCGTTGTTGTACAGCGTTGCCCCAGTGGATGCTATTAGGAGAAAGATCTCGTCGATACCCTCGTTAAGCAATAGATTGCCAGGCATCCGCAACGGGGCCTCATAGAGGGCCGAGGGGAACTTTTTGATCACTGACTCTTCCGTCATGCCTGCCCAAAGTTGCCGCGCTATGATGTTTTCCGGGTCTCTGAACTTGAAGACGTACCAGGTCGGTTGCCACCGGCCGAGAACGATGCTGGTCGATACCTGTGCGGATTTATTCATTTCTTTTTTTCACCCTTCCTACTCTTCACTTCTAACGCGCTTGAGTCAGCGCGGTCATAACGCCCCAAGGACGAAGTGACTAGAAGGCTGCCTTAGGTCGAAAGGTCTTTGACTTGTATGGCGATTTTGGTGAGTGAATCCTCAAACGCGAGCTGAGAGGCGGAAAGCTCAAGTTCAGTAGAGCCGTGATCGTCCAGGTTGCGTCTCAGTGACATAACACCGTAAGCGCCGGAGAGCCCTGTCTTCATGTCCGTTACAATCACCGTGTCAAATACGTCGTAAGCATCAGGTGAGTAGGCTAGATCGATGACGGTGCCAGAGATGCGGTTAACAGGATTCTTCCGCGTATCAAGAATCATCTGATTCTGGATATCCAGCATTGCCTGCGTGGTCAGGTTGCGGCTATAGAAGACTTGTTCAATCAGCCCGTACTCCGCCTGCTTCGCCAGGTCTGCCTTGTCACTGATCAAGGTCGAAGGGTTACCGACCAGAATTGTACGTGTGTCAATCAGAACGAAATCTATCTCACGCGTTAAGGCAACGTTCTGTAGGCCAGTTTTAAATTCTACTGATGTTGCGGTTCCCAGCGTTGGCCCCACATCGATCCTATCGTCGAGATTTATGAATGCCGTCCAGCCCGTCAGATCTAGGATTCGCTGCAGACAGAGGGTTAGAGGGTCATAGTTGAAGTTCATCAGGATGGCCTGTCCGAAGGTGCTAATATTGCCAGCGACGATGCCGCTCGGATACTTGAGCAGCAAATCTTCAATAATGCTCTTCGGCTCATCATTGTATGATCGTTTCGCGACGCGGCGGCTTAACTTCCAGTGGTTCGTGAGGCCGCTAACTACCATGCGATCTTCAATCTTTCTCACGATCTTGAGTATTCGTCCTCTGAAGTCGAGGATGCCCCGGCGGTAGATCAGGATCTCTAGGGGGCTTGCAATCTCGTCCTGAACTTGTGTTAGTTCAACTGAGAAGGTGCCGGGCTGAAATGCTGTCAGCCTCGTGTAGTTGCCGGCGGCATGAAGATACTCACGGCCTTGAATGAAGACCTGATAAGGACTGCTCGAGTCACCGGTGGGCGCATCATGATATATTGCAATCTCAACGATGGTTCGTGAGGCTCCAAGATCCAAAGCACCTGCCCATGCCGCCTCCACGAAGGCCCATCCTGCTACGATGCCTGAGGTTAACGTCGTCGATGCCTGCCCCGCCCCGTTGGTTGCTGCTGATCCGGGGCTGACGGAGCCGAGTGGAGTCGAGAAGGTGATAATCCTTCCACTCTGCGGGGTTCCATTTTCATCCCTCAGGGTCACCGTTATGCCCATAGATTTGGGATTCGCAACTGCGCCCTGCTTGTATATCCGGAGGCTGTCAGGCGGCCCCACGATGTAGCTTGCGGATGCTGAATACTGAAAACTGTCGCCGCCGCACAGCTCTTGCGCCGGCAAGGTGTAGAGGAGCGTTGTACCATTCGTAGCGTAGATTTGGATGTAGCCTTGAAACGGCTGATCATTGACTGCCATAACGTCTACTTCAGCAGAAGTTGCTCCGCCTGCAACGGTGGCTTCGCCGACAAGCACGTCATTCGCGCGGTAGACTTTGATTTTCTGGCCGGCGACGAGGCCAGTTACTTTCACCGTGATCCCGGCAAGCATTACAAGCTTGTCCCAGAGGTAATCGGTTCCTGAGTTGTAGACGGTCGGCTGCGTAACTTTCAGTATCAGCGACTTCGAGTCATTATAGGCGTTGATGTTGATCCAGCTGGAAAAGTTCCATGCATCGCTTTCCCCACTCACGGGGCTGACGGACCAGACCGTTGCGGCATCGATGATGAGCGCGGCAGAACCGGGCATTGGATAAGACGGGTTTTGGTAGCCACGCTTCTTAAAGAAGCCCAGACGCTTTACAGTAGACGAACCTAAATTGAAGTTTTTGCTATACTGAGCAGAGCATGGACGGTTCGTCGCGTAGATCCGGCATGATGCCTGTCCATGGTACGCAGGCATGTAGACTTGCGTGTTCGGGAGCAGGCCGCTGCAGAGCTCATCTGTTTCAGAGTAACTCCAGCCCGTTGCCACTTCAAAACTATCCAGAGCAATGAGGCCCCAGACCGTCTGCACCAATATTCCGGGCATTTAGGCCACCGCCTGGTATGTTCGTTCACGGTAGACGCGTTCTTCAGCCAAGACTTTCTTGACAAGCCGCATGATTTCTTGACCTTCAAGCGTGACGCTTATCGGAATCGTGAGCTCTGTCCGCACCGTCGAGGGTCCCGCATATGCGGGCGCGTGAAGCCGCCTTGACCTTTCGGCCACGGTGATCCGGCCGGGTTCTTCCGCGAGGGAAGAAGGCACCTGCTTGAATGTCTCCTCGAAAGCGGATGCGATTCTTGCCAGCGCATCTTCAGCTTGAATCTCCATCTTCAGGAGCATGTCAGGCCAGATCGAGTGGCCCACCATCATGGAAGCCATCTGACTCGCGGCTTGCATCACTGCTTGAAGCGCCTGCTGGACGGCTTGGATGATCTGCTGCAGTATTTGTGTTGCAGTTTGAAGCATCTGCTGAAATGCTTGTTGGAATGATTGCTGAATGCTCTGTAGACCTTGCTGGAATCCTTGATGTAACTGTTGAAGGGCTTGCTGACATTTCTGCTGCGCTTCCTGCCAGAACTTTGCCAGGTTCTCCTGTATGGATTTCGTTGTATTCTCAACGATTGTGCTGATCTCTTTCCATTTTGTATCCCAGAGCGTTTGCAGTTCGGTCAGTGCAGTCGTGAATTTCTCGTTCATGGCTGCCCAGAAGGTGTCAAGCGCGGCCGTGACGTTTTGAGTCCAAGTTTCCCACGCCGTAACCTGCGCGGCAAGGGCAGGCTCAAGAGTGCCCTGAATCTCTGCCACTGCGCCGGTGAAGAGTTCTTTGATCCGCGTGAAGCCTTCTTGGGCGATCTCGAACATGCGGTCAAACAAGTCTTGCCAGATCGAGCCGCCGACAAGCCAATTAAAGAAGTCTTCGATCGCTCCCATCCAGATCCTGATTGCTTCTAGCAAGTCGCGGAAGAGGGTGAGTAAAAATTCTAGCTGCCGCAGGGGGGTGAGGATGAGCATTTCAAGAACGTTCGCAAGGACCTGGGCCACAAATTGAACTGCAGTTACGCTTTCTGGTAATTCTACGCCTAGCCGCTCGATTATCTTTCTCAGCTCCGCATCGATCTCTTGGAGGATTTCAGTGATTCCGCGAAAAGACTCCCTAATCTCGCTTACGGCCTCTTGAACCGTCTCGGTTTCAGCGACTTTCCGCAGGAACTCGACCAATCCTTGTGTGGCTTCACTGATGGCTAGGGAGAGTCCCGCAAAGGACTGCTGCACTATGATTAGGATCTCTTTGACTTCAGGGATGTTCGCAAACTCAGTGATCCAGTCCTGGAGCGCTTCGATGCCTTCTCCGATACCGTCCACGACTTCAATCATTGCTTCCATGAAGAGCGAGAGAGCAGGTAGAACAATTCCACCGATCTTCTCACCTAGATCTGACATAGCGTTCTTGAAGCGTTCCTGGACTCCTGTGTAGGTTTTCGCTTGCTCCTGCGCGGTTCCGCCGAACTGCTCATTCAGCGCCACCATGATTTCCTCGAAGTCCGCGGCCTCCAAGCCAGCTGCATCTATTTCAATGCCCAGAGCCTTCGTGATCTCGGCGAATGTCTCAGCATCGATCGCGCCCGATAGGAACGCCCCGATTAAATCTTCTGCAACATCTTTTACGTCGCGGAATTTGCCCTCGCTATCGGTAAGCACAATTCCTGCTTCAGCGAGTACATCTGCGAAGGGGTCAAGGGCATCGCTGCCAAGCGATTTCAGCGCGTCCGTAAGCGCTTCGATCGCTTTCTTCATCGCGGCGGTGGCTTCTTTGCCCGTCTGGATGTCGATGCCGTATCGCTTCAGAATTGCAGTGTTGCCCGTGAAGGTTTTGCCGACTAGGTTAGCAGCGCTTTCCAGATCCATCTGTTTTGCTGCCGCAAGGTCAACGGTGACGCCGAGCGCCTTCATCGCTTCCTCATATGACATGCCGAATGTGAGAAGCCGCTGAAGGGCGCCAGCAAGCTGCTCGTCCGAGTAGACCGTGAACTTCTGCAACTCAGATAAGGCCGCATTTGTGCCTTCCTTCACAGACTCCCAAGATGTGCCGCTCTTCTCTACTGCGATTGAGAGGTTCTTGATTGCCTGCTCCGATTCCCCGGCTTCCTTCACCGACCATTGAAACCCTTTAATGACTTCGCCTAGAGCGGCAGTCGCGGCCCCGAGCACGCCCGCGCCTGCGAACCCACTAACTACTGATCCGAGCGAACTGAAGCCGCCACCGAGTTGGTTCAGAGTCCCGCCTAGAACGCCCATACTGGCTCGAATTTTGTCCATGACGCCGCTGGCTTCATGTCGGCGTAGTCAAGAGACTACTCTACCGCTTTAATCGCCACAACGACGCTGCCTATTTGTGTGCTCAATTCTCTACCTCCTCCTGTGTGATGCTTTCTTCATGGCTCGCTGTTCCTCACGGCCGCGGTTACTATACGCTGACAAGTACCAATTTTTCTGCAGAGGCGTGAGTCGCCCGATCTCATCTAGTCGCAGGCCGTAGTGCTCCGTCAGCACGTACAGGCTACGGCTGAAGATCCCCTTGCTGAAAGGATTCTACGTTCTTCTCTTTCGATGGCGAGAGACCTGAGATCTCGAAGCATTTCAGCATGATTTCGGAGCATCCGTTGGCCAAGACCAAGTTTGTGATGTCGTCTTGTCCTGTCGCTAGTCGAGCGATGTCCTCGATGAATTTCATGTTCTCTGTCATTTTCTCTCTGTTGCCTAGGGCCTCGAGACCAACTCCATACTGCTCTAGCAGTGTTCGAAACTCTTCTTCACTCAAGGGATAGACCGCAAGATCATGTTCTTGTCCGTCAACCAACTTCAACTTCAGGGACTCATGGTACCGTGTGCCCTGCTGGATGATCTCGCTGAGTTTCCGATTTGCCGTTCGCCTCTCCAGGATCGCCTTCTTCTGTTCTTCATCCAATCTTCTTGTCACCTCCAGTCGACTCCAAATCTCGTAGGATTCTCCATTCTCGCTCCTTCACGATGTAGAGTGGCACGGTTGAGATCTGACCGCGAATCAATCGTGCATGCTGCATCTTCGCGATTTTCTCGCGAACTAGAGCGCGGATTTCCATCAAGTCGCGGTAGCGGCCGCTGATAACCAGCCCGATGCTAGCTCTCATGTCTAGGTCGCCGTCCTCAACTTGGCTCATGATTCAGAGTCACCGCTAGGCGGAATTACTATGCGAAAATCAGCCGTACCGCTAGACGCCAGAATACGGATTAGGGGAAGATTCTCCAAACTATGCTATACCTCCAGAAACTTGACGCAAGAAACGTGGGGTTCTAGGCCATCGTTCGGCTTTCAGCAGCCCAATCCCAAGTCTCAGTTCCGAAGTCGTCCTCAGCGTGGTCGTGCGTGTAGTGTCCGTGGACGCCGCCGAACTGTAGCTTCTTGCCGCTGATTTTGTTCTTGAACTCAAGCCACCAAGCAACATCGCTGATGCTGGCTACCTCACCGAACGGCGAAATGGTGGGAGTCCAAGGCGATTGAACAGCAAGCAATGTGTCATCATATGTCTTCTCAAGCGAGCCCGTGACCTCTGTCAGAGTCTCATGGACTTCCTTGCCGCGGCCGTATCCCATTCCCTTCGGAACCTGCGTGATGCCTGGATCGCGGTCCTCGCTCCAACTCTTTACGAACGGGATGGCTGTTGCTGACGCTAGACCTACTTGCGTTGTAGCAATTCTGACTTCCCAGTTGTTCCCATCATATAATGGCATTTTCCATTTTCACCTCTTGATTGATTTTTGTCAAGCCCCCGGCTTGAAGCCGTTAGGGCCATGACCGCGGAACAAGTCTTATTGGGGCAGGGCGCCCTCATTCAACAGGGCGTCAAAATATTGAGCGCAAAGATTGACATTCACATACCGAGAGCGATCGACAACAGCAGGGTTGTCTCAGACCTAGTGCAAGAAATCCGCACGGCCAGTCAGATCAGGGATAATGCGAAGCTTCTATGCATAGTCCTTGGCATCTCTCGAATCGTGAATGAAATAGAGCAAGAGAACCTGAGGCCTGAAGCGACAGGGCTTAGGATCACAGTTGACGTGATTCAAGGGGGCAGCAGCCTTGAGGCAAAGGAATACAACGGATCGGACTATTCCTGCAAGATAGAGTGAGAAGAGCATTATGAAGCGGATCTTTGAGGGTCATGTTTGCGAAGACGAGACAGTCAATGCACAGTATCAGCGACTCTATATCGAGGACCACGATGGCATGGCAGTAGGAACCTTAGACTTCTTCAAGAACCTTGAGGGCAAGAAGATCCGAGTCACCATTGAAATCATTGAAGACGACAAGACCTAGTTCCTCAAACACCGAGCGCGTTGTAGCAACCCGTCAGTATCGCCTCGAGAATCTTCTGCGAACTCGCGTCCAGAGCAGGTCGGATGAATGGCTGCGGCAACATCCTCCATGTTCCGAACTCGTTGTACGAAGCATAATCCGCTGTTGCCCCAAACTCAAGCACCATCCCACTCACCCTGTAGTAGATTGTGGATTGGAGATGGCCGGTGCGTACTCGCACAAGAGACCAAGCAATGTCTTTCATGTCGGCGCCGATGACGTCAAGTTCCTTCTCGACTTCATGTTCTATCTTACTTGCGAAAGCGGCGAGTCTAGGTGTGACTGTGTCGGCTATGATCTTCGCTGACCAGTTCGGCATATCCAACTCACACCCTTGAGCAGCCCCGTCATGACCTTGATGAGAAAGAGAGCGGGACGTACATCTACGTGAATGGTGGTGACATAATTGTCGCTAGAGTCAAGTCCTGTTCTTGTCCTAACGCGGATTAGCCTTTTCAAGAGTCAAGCGAATGCAGACAACTAAGTTGACACCAACCATTCCAGGATGACTAGGAGTTTCTTTGCGAGTAGGTCTTTGATCCAGATGTGGCGCCTGTACCGGTTATGCAGCCGAAGCAACAGGTACGGATGAACCGGGACGATTGCGGGGATCTCGCCTTTCAAGACTCGACGGATCGCACAGAACCCAACGCAGGTCGCATGCCCCCGCCATAGTTCCTGTTCGCAGAGGCTTTGGCAGCCGAACCCGAGCCCACGATTCTCCGAATGTGTGTACCCGCTCGCATCCACGCATTGATACGCCTGGCCGGTGGCTTCGTCGAGGACGACATGCAGGCGCTTGGCTGTGAAGATTATCCTAAACTGCTTCTTCGCACCTGTACGCTTGTTCTTGATCTCAAGAAAGCTCATGAGTGAGAGAGGACCATCCTGTCTCTCGGTTGACCTTGTGGGTTTTCGACGAGACATTCTGGGAAGAGTTCGAGCGCATCACATTCACGCGAGCGCTCCCAGCCTACTTGATAGTCGTTGGAATCTGGCTGACCTACTTGGCCTTGGGATTCTAGTCGGTCTTGTCGGTGATTATCCAGCCTTCATAGTCCAAGATCGAATGAGCCTCGCGTTGGAACTGCTCAGTTGGACCCTGGTCTGTGTCCACGAGTCTGCGAATATCCATTATACCGTAGACGGATCGGAAGGGGGAGTTGAGCGCCGCGATTACGGTCTGCTCCACCTTGTCAGCGTACACTTCAGCCTGCTCGCGGTCGTATTCGAAGACATCGATCTGGATGCGGTAACGCTCAAGCATGCCTGACTGTGTAGCGCTCGTCCGGCGGCCGAAGCCTGGGCGCTTGTTGCTGCCTGAGACTATATTCAACACGATGCTACGCGACGCGATGCCCTCAGGCGGCCGGTACTTGATGATCTCAATCTCGCTACCGAGCGCCGCACTCAGGACCTGGTAGAAGGCGGTGCGGAAGGTGGCGCGGGGCTTCGTCTCGTCAGTCACGTCTCATCCCAAGTCTCTTTGATAGTGTCGGTCTTGTATGGTGTCGCTTTCACGTGACCAGCCCTTCTCACCCAAGAGGCCAAGAGATCTTTCAGTTCCTTGCTCAAGACGGCTTGAGTTGGAATCGATATCGTGAAATCGCCTGTGCGGATGAGCGGCCCCATCTTATTCATGACGAGGTACTGGATCATGTTGGCTGTCGCTCGAGCGGCGACGTCCTTGACTGCGTCAGGGATCCCTGCCGGATTGTCGGTGTCGAAGTCTCGCTTGCAGTATCGGTTGATGTGGTCTTGCGCTCGGGGAATCAAGGTGTCCGCTAGGAAGCTGTTGAATGCGGCCTCATTCGCGAACGGCGCCGGCGGACTCGTCGCATAGTTGAGGCTGTCCCATTTGACGAGCGCATAGCGTTTCACTTCGGTTGCGGTTGTCCAAGGAGTCATTCGGGAAGATCCTCCTCGACTTGTATCGTGTCTAGGCTGGCGGTGAGGATTTTGTCAGCGGTGAATGTGACTTCAAGCTCAGCCTCGTAGGCGGCAACGGTGTCGAGGTCGCCGTTGACGACTGTGTACTTGCACTTGCCATTCGGGCCGTCTGTGATTGTGCATTCCTCATCTATCTTGTTGGTTGAGCCGCCCTCGGCCATCATCTTGAATTTGACTGTGGCCGTACTGATATCCACAGGCGTCTTGCCGTCACTCTGGAGAATCTGGAAGTTGATGTCGAACCCTTTGTCGCCCCGCGTTAGAGTAACGGTCATTCCAGATTCAACTCGTAGCCTGGCCGCGTCGCCTCATCGAGTGCGCTGTCAGGATAGTTCTGCGTGTAGTCCGCCTTCACATCTGCCTTGATCTTCGCAACCGTCAAGCCCTGCCCCGGCCATTTGAAAGTCTTCGTAAGGCCGTAGTCGTACTCGACCGTCAACTGCAACTTCTTAACGGAATCTTCGATGATGATCTTGCGGTCAACTATTTTCACATTCATCTTCTCACCGCCGTCTAGATGGGCCATGTTCCTGCGGCGTCGATGAGCATTCTCCAGAACTCGGCTCCGCTCTGTCTTCGATAGTAGAGGTATTGTGCCCCATCGGTGCAGGTCACATAGGCAAGATTGTCGCCGATTATGGCGGTGCTTACATACGGGATCGCGAGGAAAGGCACGATTGTCAGATCCGTTAGGTCGAGGCGGTAGATTCGGTGAGTGGCGTCCTTCTGAATGTAGAGATACTGGCCGCCAGCAGGATTCACGGCGCTCGTTCCAATTGTGAATGTCTCCGTCGCTGGCACTATTGTCTGAATGGCGCTCCATGTCGTCGTCGAAATCGTGAAGTAATAGAGCGCCGCCGTTGCGGTGCCACGGAAGTAGTAAAGACGATCTGTGCTGACGCCATGCGCCCAATGTATCGAGCATCCTGCGCCTGCGGCTGCTGGCAAAAGCTGAGCGCCCGTATAGGCTGCCCACGAGTTGCCTGAGATTGAAAACTTGTACCATGTCGTAGAGTTGCTGCCAATCAAATAGATTGCGTTGTCGTCTCCGCCAGCATTGTAGGTCGTGCATGTATGACTGAGATGTGCATCTGTTCCAAAGGCTGCGGCTAATCCTGAGACGGCGGTCCTTGACGTCCAAGTGTTCAGAGCCACATCATAGTAAGCGAACATATGCCACGGTGAGGCTGTCAGTGCTGCTGAAAGCCAGACATACCCAGCGGTTCCCCTAGAAGGGTCAAACGTCATCGCGGTTCCTGCCGCGAAGGAAAACGTGGGGGGGTTAGCGAGTTGCTGCCAAGTGTTCCCTTGAACGCTGTAACGCCAGAACGAGGCCGCAGCGAGCAGGACATATATGAACTCGCCAGTTCCGCGCTTATCGTTGCACCAGCAAGCCCCCGCCGCCGAAGCCACTGGTAGAAAAGTGAGCTGAACGGCTCGCGGAAGGTCTATCACTTTCTTAAGGTTGGAAGTATACACCATTTCAAATCACCATCAACTGAACGTCATCTTGTCCCTCTGCGCGTCCTGGTAGACAAGGTACATCATCTGATCAAGACCCATCGCTTGGCCGTAGGGAAAGGTCGTGATGGCTGAGAGTGTGCTGACCGTGGTGACTGTGCCAGACGAAATAGTGACAGGCGTTGCGGTGCCAGCGACATCAATGATGACACGCAACCTGCCAGCCGAGTCGACGCTTGTCTGGAATAGGCCCGTTTGAAGCATGTAGCGAAGGAGCGCGTCCAACTCTTGTATTGAGACTTGGCGTGGATCTAGGAAAGCGGAGCCGTCCGTCAATCGAACTGCGTGAGGATCATTCGCTGCCACATGCTCCTGACTCGGAGATGCTGGAATATTGTCAGTCTTTGCCTTGATCGCAGACAGATAGTCCGTGCCCGTCTTGACATCGCTCAGCTTCGCGTCTAGATTGTCAGTCTTCGATTTGATGTCTGAAAGTTTCGCGTCGATGTTGGTTACGACGACGGTTCCTGTGACGTCCGCATCGACCGCCCCGGTGACCGTGACGGTTCCCTGTTCTGCCGCCTTCAGGTTTCCAGATGCGTCGAACTCTAACTTGTCGGTTTGACCCTTGATCGAGGATAGATTATCGGTGTCCGTCTTGATGTTCTCAAGATCGGTTTTGACATCGCTCAGTTTGGCATCAAGGTTGTCGGTCTTGGACTTCACATCTGAAAGTTTTGCATCCAGATTCGGCGGGTTCTGAACATTCAGGGCGCCGCCCACATCGAAGGTCATCTTGTCCGTTTGCGCTTTGATGTCGCCGAGCGTTGCTTCTGATGCCCTGGTCGAAAGGTCCACGTCTAGGGCTGGCGGGTTCTCGATTACGCGAGGATCGATGTATTCGGCGCCGTCCGTGAGTCTGACAGGCACAGGCGCGGTGTGACCGATCGGTTGACCTGCGACGCGGATCAGGTTCACGTCCGGGTCGAGCATAACCTCGCTCCCAACTTTCCCGGTCAACTCCTCAGGCTGCGTTACCTTCGCCTTGAGAAGGTCTGGCACCGTCACCTTCGCTTTGATCTCATCCACCATTCTCATTCTCCTCCTCTATGACTGCGAATTTCCCGCTTCACTGTCCACCAGAACACCGCAAAGCCCAGTCCTAATCCGATGAGGATCTCTGTAGATTCGAGTTCTGTGATCAATACACGAGTCACTTCGCGAGTTGTTCCGCGATCGTCATGACGCGTTTGAGGATGGGGGTCTTGATGCACTCGAATCGGCGTCCCTTATGGATCCACAGTGTGTATGCTTGCACGGGAATCTTCGCGGGCATCTTTCCGTAATGCACTCTCCTCAAGAGACAGCTCAGCAGACAGGTTAGGTGC
>JALHTB010000056.1 GCA_022865625.1 Candidatus Bathyarchaeota archaeon | reverse complement strand
GTGGCGTTGCGTCGCTGCGGAAGATAGAGTAGTCCTTCTCTTGCGGTAGCCATTAGATTCGAAGAACTTGCGCACGGCGTCTCGGAGCTTTGCGTATGACATGAAGTCTAGATCGGTGTACTCCTGTTCACCCGGCCCCAGTCTGCTCAGCCTCTTGGCGAGATCAGAGAAGTTCTCACTGTGAACACGAATCGCGACGCCGCCGATCAATCTGAGCGGTACCTTAGCCTTCAACGCTTCGTCCACAATCTTACGCCCTTCGTTGAGAAAGGCTTCAGTAGGGACGACCCCGCCCCACTCCTCGGGCATCTTTATGATTCTCTCTTCAGTCAAGGCTCGTCACCGGAAAGTCGGCTGGCCACGCACCTTAAAGCCTTGCGCGGACACTCAGGCCTACTCTTCTTCAAGAAGTTCTAGGCTGACCCTGACTCTCTTCCCTATCGATAGCTTTGAGGCTTGGTCTGCCGGAATAAGCCACTCCTCGACGTTGGGTCCTGATGGACCAGAAAACCCAGGTCCCATTATGAGAGCACTTGGAATCGCTGTGCGGAGCTGCCTAGCAATGTTGTCTGTCATCTGCTGGGTCATTCTCTCCTGTTCTGACTTTGGAAATGGCTTCACTCGTTGTTCAAGCGTTTCCTCATCGAGTCTAACTTGAACGCGAACCTTCACAGGATCTTCGCTTTGCATGATTCCGACGATTGTGCCGGTTTTCTGAACCTCCATGTTAGAGTGCCTTCTCCGTCATGATGCAGGGACTCCGATATGACCTGTTCGCTTGTTATGTGAGCTCGATAGGCTGATCTTTGCCCGGCGGCGGGCAATCTAATCGAGCAACCCTTGTTTCGAACTGCGGATGAGGATGCCCAGCAGATGTGCTGTACTATTCCACATGGACTCTGAAGAGATCTATGTCGGGTCCTAGCTGATCTAGGAAGTCCCTAGTGGCCCGGTTTACGTCCCTTGATTGGGTAATGTATCGTCCGACGATTATGATGTCTGCTTGCGCCTCTAGGGCGGTCTTGAGGTTGCTTGGTTCTATCCCTCCAGCAACTGCAACGAGCAGTTTTGCTTCCTTGGAAGCCTTCTTGATTTCGCTGATCAGGCTCCACCTTGATCCTTTGCCTTTCTCCGCATCAATTCCTCTATGGATGATCACGACATCCGGGGGCTGTTTGTAGCTTTTGAGTATCTTCAGTGGATCCGAGACATCCATCATGTCGACGATCGAGTATATGCCGAGCCTCTTTGCTTCGTAGATGAACTTGTCTACTGTCTCCTTGGATGCTAGTCCGGAAGCAACTACCGCATCTGCAGTCTCTTCGAAGGATACGTCAACCTCCACTTGCCCGACATCGAGGGTCTTTAGGTCCGCTATTATGAACGAGTCTTTCGCGACTGCTCTGAGCTCGTGAATGACTCCTGTGCCGTATTTCTTGACGAGCGGGGTACCAGCTTCGATTATGATCCTGTCGCTCGCAGGCAGTTGCTTGAGGACCTCTTTTGCCTTCTCGATGTCTGTTATGTCGAGTGCGATTTGGAGGTAGGGGGGGTTCCAGAGGCGAGGGACTCTGAATCCCATTATCGGGTGTATCGCCCTGTCTTTCTCATACATCACTTTCTCGAGGCTTGGGTAGTTCGCCATCGCTCTTCTCAGGGCAAGTTTCGTTGCGCCATAGTTGTAGTGATAGATCTTGCGATAGTCGCGGGCGTCAGGGTGAATGAAGACACTGCATATGACCACCCAGTCGTCGATCTTGTCCTTCGGGATTATGCCTTCTTCAACAGCATCTGCGACGGCTTTGGCAACTGCTGATTGAGCTGGCCCAAATATCCTAGCTGCGTCCTCCATTCCCTTGACAGTCACCTTCGGAACGATCAGAGTGTGAGGTTTCGGCGGAAGATTCGGCCGAATCACCGCCAAGAGTGGGGTATGGCCAGCGGACAGGTTAGTCAAGCCACCGACGAAAGCCCTGCCAACCGGCCCCTCCTTTTCTCCGATGACTAGATCAATATGTGCAACCTCAGCGTTCTTGCCGACGAGTGCTTCGCCTATGAGCAACATGTTCTCATCCACAGATAGACACAGCAGTCTACGCAAGCGCTAGTTGTGCCTTGTTTCTCTTAAATGAATTACCTAGGGTTTGCCCAGAAATGCGACCGCTCAGTACACACGACGTCCCAATGGGACCCCTCGCTCCGGCCTGATAATGACAACCCCGGAGCCTGACTCGTCGTCCACGCCCAGAATCAGAACCTCACTCATGAAATCTGCGATCTGCCTGGGTCGAAAGTTGACCACGGCGATGACCATGGAGTTCATGAGCTCATCCTTTGAATACTTCGTCAGTTGAGCAGAGCTTCTCTTGACCCCAAGTTCGCCAAAGTCAACCCATATCTTGTAGGATGGGTTCTTCGCCTTTGGAAAATCCTCGACCCTGATAACACGACCAACTCTCATGTCCACTCTCGAGAAGTCATTGTATTCTATCGTCGGCTGCAGATTCGCCAACACTCTCACCCGTGCGTTCCGCGGATCTCCGAGGAATCATGTCAGCGGACTAACGTCATCATAAGCCTATTCCAAGAGGAGAGAAAGAGGGAAAGAAAAGGCAGGAAATCGAGACAGATCCTAGTTGATCTTGAATCTGTACGTCTTCAGATCGATATTCCAGAGCGTCCTGTCGTCGTCGCGGAAAGCACTCGACATTCGCATGTAGACACCTTGCTGCACGGAGAGCGTGTCGTGCCCGTAGATGATGAAGAATGTTCGTTGCCCGTTTGGCGCCATGGCTGGCCCTTGATAGACGCAAGTGTTCGATATTCGGTTGTAGTCGCCTCGCCAACCGCTCGCGACTATGCTGTAGACTTTTCCGTTGAACTGGAGCGTCCCTGAAAGCACTCTGAAGATGATGTTGTTTGCCCCGACATACGTGACCTGCACTCTGAGCTGAAGGTCTGCAGGACTTGTTACTAGTGAGCCGGATACCCACGCGCGGGCCTCGCCAGAGATCGTTGTGATGGCGTACCGGTCTCCAACAGCCATCTGGCCGCTTGTGAGTGGCTCAGCGAATACCGGAACAGTCGCAAGCGCAATGAAAGCCAACGCGAGAAGACAGAGTGATAATTGGTTTCCTCGCTTCATGTTTTTCACCTTGGCCGACGCAAGGTCTTCAATACTTAAGGCGGTTGAGAAGGAAGCGTCTGAATGATTCATATGCCCCGAGAGCCTCCCCACTCCGCATAGTTCATGCTTGTAGGACTTCTCTTGCTCGTGATGCGTCGTATCCGAGTGGCAGGAATAGATTGACGAATGAAGCGATCAAGAGCTTCACGTATACTTCTGTATCGTAGCCGATTGACGCTTCAAACAATTCGAAAGGTACAGCGCGATTACTTCGGACCACGGCTCTCTCTGCGGTAACTATGTAGCGGATGTTTTGGCCTGCGTGAATGTATCTTCCTTCTTTGCGCAGTTGTTGGGCAGCAATCGCTTGATGGCTGAGGCTCTTGTATTCTTCGGGGGATTTGCTCAGTCTCTTCTCGAGTACGAGTTTCTCCATGGGTACTTGTCCGGTTCTGATTAGATGTATGTACCTCTTTGTTGTCTCAATCGCGGAGGGGATGAGTTCGCGGAATTCTGTCGAGTCGGACGCACGTGAAAGAAGGGCCAATATCTCTTTTTGGTAGTCGCGGATTATGCCTGCAGTATCATGGCGTCTAAGGTCGATTCCGCGGGTCTTTGTGGTTCCGTCTTGGAAGACGCCGTAGTATCTGTTCAAGACAGGGACGCGGGGATTTGTTCTGGAGTTGAGGAAGACTACCCATTTGTAGATTCCTTCGAAGCTTATCGGCAGGTGGAGTTCTGCTTCGATCTCATGGCACAGGTCATGATATTCTTGGTCTGACGCGTTCTCTTTCCTAAGCCAGAGCGAGTCCACTATACCATGGATGACTTGGAAGCCTCTTGACTCAGCGATTGCGCTCGCTCTTTGGAGGGCTTCCCGTGCGTAGGCGCAAGTTGCGATGTGTGCATCAATCTTGCCAAACCGCGCGTTCTTGAATCCAAGATAGCCGACTGCTCGGCCCTGATGTACTCATCGAGCGCCTATGAGCAGACTAAGATCCACTTGAGCGCGGCTTGGCGTTGATCGTACCGCATTCGTGCCGGAGGATCCTTTGCTTCATTCTTCCAGCGTTTGTATTTGGCCCGCTTCTTCAACAAGACCTCAAGTGAGGCGGGAACAATCCCCTGTCGGCGTCTACATATGTGGAAGCCAACTTCTGGAACACGGTCGGGTGAATCGGGGCAGCATCTGCAGTTCACGGTCTCGCCGCTTAGGTTCCTCTTCAACATGATCGTCGGATAAAGTGATGAGAAATCAACTTCGCCAACACTGTCGTGGATTCCGAATTTTGGCTCGTAGATGAATCCGCCTCGATCGGCCAAGAGGATGTGGTTTCCATCCTTGAAGTCTTCAGGCTGAGACTTGCTCCAAGGGATCAGTGCTCCTCGCCTTATGGCGTGGCAGATCTGGAGCGACGACATGCTCGTGCCGATTGTGCTGCGTGACGCGCGTTGGAGCGGGATGACGCATGTTCTAGCCACTTCTATGAGGCCTTCAAGACCACAGTCGCTGTCGATGAAGCTGTTGCTGTAGTCCAGGTGTAGTCGGCCCATTAGGTGAGCCGACGTGCTCCGATAGTAGATTCGCCCATAGCTGAAGTAACTTCGACCTGTGACCTCGAAGACCCGTAATGGCGAATTCTCTCGGCCAAGCACAAGATTCTGAAGTATACCATGTTCGCTGGCGCGGCGGGCCAAATATGGGAAGATGAACGAATCGCCGTCGTCAGTACGTATGATGTCTGGGTCGAACTCGTTGAAAGCCTCAACAAGATTCAGCAGTTTCTCGATCTCCGAGCCTGAGTCGATCTGTCTTTCCTCATTCCCAATTGTGATGGTTATGGCGTCGATCGGATCGTTCATGGCGGGTATTCGCTTACTCGCTTTCGTGCTGATGGTCAGCTCGGCTGTTCTGAATGAGGGAACTTCGTAGTCCGTGGATTCGGATGAATCGAGAAGATGCCAGACTATGTGATCCTCGCAGTCCTCAGCCTCGACGTAGGCTAACGGGAAGAGACCTTTTTGGTAGAGATACATCTGCGAGGACGGTATGTCGACATCGTATGGCCTGTACTTGCTTCCGTAAGCAGCAAACCGTTGAATTCTCTGTGCTAGCGCCACAGCTTCACGATCGGAGGAAACACTAACTTCAAGGACCTTGGATTGTGATGGATCGCCTGGTCTCTCGAACCTCTCGACGAAACTGTACCGGTCGTGCAGTTCAGGTCGAGCGGCTAGCTCAATTAGGTCAGTGAAGTTGCCGGCGATGTGGATTCTCGGTGTCCACTCGTCTACGAGCCTTACGCATCTGCCGTCTCGTCTCTTCAGCCACAGAACCATGTGGCCTGGTTTCGGGTAGAGGTCGAAGAGCCAACCTTCTGTTTTCACTTCGACTGTTCCTTCATTTGACTTTCGAGTTCAATGAGTTTCTTGTGATGCGCGAAGAGCATGGAGAGTAGTAGCGGGAATTCCTTCACTGATGAAGCGAGGACTCCGGCGGCTGAGGCGTAGAGTTTGCATTGATTCATGAGATCCTCGAAGATTATGCGGTCTTCAGCTCTGAGGAACTGTTTGAACTTGTTCATCTTCGTGAGTTCCTGCTCGACGACGATTCGCCAAGATGGAATGGTCCTTCCCATTCTCTATCTCTCCATGTAATCTTCGAGGAATTGATCAGTGCGGTTCTCGCGTTGTGAGACCTTCCGAGGCGACAATGTTTTGTGATGTACTAAGGTGAATTGTGTGAACGTGACGTGGTCTTCAGCGCGGATTGTTGCGTGTGCGGTTTGCGTCAACATCGTGTCGAAGGGGTTAATGTCCTGGCGGGAGCTTGTTGCGATCACAAGAGAGCCTGTGATCTCGGTGACTGCAGTCAGTGAACGCAACATTCGTTGAAAAATGCGGTAGGCCTCTTGCTTATCTTTGATCTCCGGATCTTCGAATAGTTCAGTTATGTTCGAAATGATCGCAAATGTGGAGTTGTAACGCATGAGAGCGCTGGGCAGTTTCTCGATCAGTAGAGATGCAAGCTGAAAATACGTGAATGCACGGCTGACATGTATGCGTGACAATGCGAGCTTGGGGTCTATTCTGTGCTCGATGGCGTATTCAGATACTGCGTATGCGTCGAAACAATTTCCGCCATCGATGAAGATCACGTCGGAACCCAATCCGATCGGATGGTCAAGCTGAGCTCGGACACAGAGAGACTCAGCCAGTGATTTTGAGAAAGGGTAACCTTGGAAGACGATGAGCTGCCCTGTCGTCAAGTGGACAAGCTTGTCTAGTTTCGCTATCCCTGTAGTGAGTATCTTCCCTTCTTCAGGAAGACGCGCATTCTGTATCCTGATTGCATCGAAGGTTCTAGATGGAAACTCAACGAGGAGCGGTGCTTGATACTTTGGGTTGACGTAGATAGCCCTGGTATGGGGCAGCTGTACGTGCTCACAGCGCATGATATTCTCTAATCCAAATCCGCAATCAGGGCAGATCCCATCGAAGGCTGCCTGCACACCCTTAGCTTCTACGAACCGTCGTGAGATGAACAGGACCTCGTCACATAATATGCAGTAATAGACCCATGCGTCGACTTTGCGAGTGGAATATGATTGTTGTGCGAGGTCTTCGAGCTTCCATCTCTTTGCGGTGTTGATCTGGAGTGTCACTACAGTAACTATCTCCAGGCTTCGAAGTGGGCTAGGTCAGTCTCCTTTTCGGGACTTAGGTTGCGCGTCCTCGACCCCTTTCTCCGTGATCGCAAAGTATGTTTCCGATTCTGGAAGGCATGGTGAATCTATGATGCGGGCGCAGCGGAGATTGCTTGAAGCTTTCTTGAGCATGATTCGATGGGTCGATGCGTGAGCAAGGATGTTTCCTCCCGCCGGCCGAGTGGGGTCCCCGAAGAAAGCCTGGGGATTCGCTTGGACCTGATTGGTCAAGACTACGGCCAAGTTCAATGCCTGAGCGATCCGTGTGAGCTTGTGCAGATGCGCGTTGAGTCTCTGTTGACGTTCACTAAGATTCTCTCGACCAATGTATTCGCTTCTGAAGTGTGAAAGCACTGAATCGACTATGATGAGTTTGATGTTCTCTTCTTTGCAGAGCTTGAAGGCGTGATCGACTGTGAGGATCTGATGATCACTATTGTAGATGCGTGCAATGAAGATCCCTTCAAGGATCTTCTCAGGGTCGACTGACATCGCCTGTGCAATCTGATGGATACGTTGAGGAGCGAATGTTCCCTCACTATCCAGAAAGAGAACTTTGGCGTTCAGCCCACCTTGTTCCAGTGGAAGCTGAGTCATGATACAGAACTTCATACATAGCTGGGTCTTGCCGGTTCCAAATTCCCCTATGAATTCAGTCATGGCTTGAGTTTCAAGACCTCCACCAAGTAGCTTATTCAGATTCTCGGAGCCTGTGCTCAAACGAAGCAGAGATTGACGTTTATCGTAGAGTTGTTTTGCGGTTATGAGGTCCATATGAATGATTTGGCGTGCCGCACGTACAATCTTGCTCGCTGCAGAAGATTCCAGTCCTGCCTTGTCGACGAGCTCTCTGATCGGTGCGACCGCTATTGCTTCAATAGAATCGAAGCCCGCTTCCTTGAGTTTGTTCGCAGTTACTGGACCTACTCCTTCTAGGTCCTGAATGTTCTCTAATGGTTGAGACAAGTGTAATCGAATTGAACGCCATTGAGCTTGGAGGATAAGCGGTGAGGG
The DNA here is from genome assembly GCA_022865625.1 of Candidatus Bathyarchaeota archaeon. The sequence goes on along the minus strand of JALHTB010000056.1, from coordinate 17,339 downwards.
GGACGAACGTGTATGGAGAGGTCACTGAAAGTTATTCTTGAATGAACGATCAGACGGAAGGTTTCGAAGTGGATTCCAATGATCAAAGGATAGATACTGAACCAGTGTTTGACCCGTTCCGCTGGTCCGCTTCTTCAACTACCAGAACATAGTCGAAGAAGTCTTTCCCTGTAGGAAACTCTCTGTCTCATCTGGGCTGAGTGTCTTCTCGATTCCCAGCGCGTAATGCCAATCGTAGAGGCAATATCTGACCAATTTGATTATCTTACCTTTCAGATCGTCTGGCACAATCTCATCGGGCGTGCGTTTCGAGAAACGTGTGATCTCGAGCGTGAAAATACATTTCTCCCAGGTCTCGGTTTCCCTCGTCATTTTCTCGCCGGTTTTCTCGACGGCGAGAACCTTCCCTTTCAGTCTCCGGGCGCCAGAGCTCAAGCAACTCACTTGCGACTCGCCGTGGCCGCCCACTGCTTGCAGACATTCGCTCCTTCCACGGCGTCTTTGCCGTATCCGTCTGCGCCCAATGATTTTGCTGTCTCCGCATTGAGAGGGGCTCCGCCGACCAATGTCTTGGTGGAGATCTGAGCCTTGCGAACCGCGTCTATTACTTCTCTCATGTGGGGAAATGTGGTCGAAAGCAACGCCGACATCGCAACTATGTTAGCCGAAGTCTCCCTTACCTTTGCCAAGAAGCGATCTGCAGAAATATCGACGCCCAAGTCGTGAACTTCGAATCCTGATGCTCCAACCATGCTTGCGACAATGTTCTTTCCGATGTCATGGAGGTCACCCTCAACAGTTCCAATGACAATCCGACCCTGCGTGGTTATCTCAGATGGTTTCAGGTGTTTACTGAGCACCTTCATACCTTCCTTGAAGGTCTCGCCTGCCATCACCAATTCCGGAAGGAAGTACTCTCCGAGCTGATACTTCTGACCGACAGCCTCCATACCTTTCGCCATGCCGTTCATCACACAGTCGTACGCGCTCACATCTTGTTTGAGTGCATTCTCAGCTAGAGCCACGATATTGTCAATGTCGAACTTGATGATCGCTTCTTTCAGTCCTTCAAGAACCTCTGCCTTGCTCAGCTCGGTTCCCTCTAGCCAAGTAGACGTGCCTGACATGTTAGTTAAGACTTGCCGAGTCTCCAGTTACATAGCGGAGGACATACTCGTCTGCACATATGAATTTGACCAAGATCATTCGAATGCGACGGGCTTGTCTAGCTCAATTCTTATTTCCTTGACCTCCGGACTAGCCAAGACCTCAAGAAGTACGAGGAGCAGGTAGCGTGGAACAATGAGCATGCAACCGTTTCTGGTCGAGAATCGCGGGATTCTGCTTGCCTATGATCAGGGGCTTGAACATGGTCCGACCGATCTCAACGAACGAAATGTTGACCCGGCTTTCATCATGAGACTCGCTGCCGATGGCAAGTTTACTGGGCTAGTGTTTCAGAAAGGAATTGCCGAGAAGTACTATGACGGCAAAGTTCCTCTGGTCCTGAAAGTCAACGGAAAGACGAATCTCGTGAAAGGAGAACCAGTAGCACGACAGATCTGCAGCGTGCAACATGCTGCGGAGATTGGTGCGAAAGCTGTTGGATACACCATCTACATAGGCAGCGCTCACGAGAGCCTCATGCTGGAGGAGTTCGGAAGGATCCAAGAAGAAGCGCACAGGCTGAAGATGGCAGCAATCGCATGGATCTATCCCCGAGGAGAGGCCATAAAGAATGACACGGCTCCAGAGATCGTCGCATACGCGGCAAGAACCGGACTTGAAGTTGGCGCAGACGCGGTCAAGATAAAGTACACCGGCGAAGTTGAATCCTTCAGATGGGCTGTGAAGTCAGCTGGGAAGACCAGAGTCTTCATGTCGGGTGGACCAAAGGCACCTTCAGAAGCTGACTTCCTGAAACAAGTCAGGGGGGCACTCGACGCCGGTGCGACCGGCCTTGCTGTGGGCCGCAATGTCTGGCAAAGCGCTGATCCTATCAAGATGGCTCGTGCTTTGAGGACACTCGTGATTGAGAACCGATCGGTGGAGGAAGCAGTTCAGGCTTGAGAATTGGCATACTGAACGGTGGAGGCGACTGCGCTGGCCTGAACGCAGTCACCAGAGCCATAGTTAGGAAAAGCGAGGAGTTTGGATACGAGATCGTTGGAATCAAGCACGGCTGGGCAGGACTCCTCAACGTAGACACATCTCCCCTGAAATGGGCCGATGTCTCGGAGATCATCAAAGTTGGCGGTACAATCCTGCACACAACAAGAACGAACCCATTTAGCCGTAAAGAGGGCCCGGAGACCGTCCTTGAGAGCGTCAAGAAACTCGGCCTAGATGTCGTCATAGCCGTCGGGGGAGAGGACACACTCAGTGTTGCCGCGAAACTCGCTAATATGGGACTGAAGGTTGTTGGTGTTCCAAAGACAATCGACAACGACATAGTCGGAACCGACGTAACGTTTGGATTTGACTCAGCTGTCAATGTCACCGTCGACGCAATAGACAGAATCCAGACAACTGGCGAATCACACGACAGAATAATGATTGTGGAAGTGATGGGACGACATGCAGGATGGATTGCTGCATACGCAGGTATAGCTAGCGGTGCAAACCTAGTTCTTCTGCCTGAGGACCCCTTTGATCTTGAAGAGGTCTCTGATTTCCTGAAGAAAAGGCATGCTTCAGGAGCGACGGCTTCAGTCGTAGTGGTCGGGGAAGGTTGTAGCCTGAAAGGATCCCCTCCGGGTGATCCAACGAAGGTGGACGAATTCGGCCACGCTCGTCTAGGAGGAATCGGAGACCTTCTGGCAAAGGAGATCGAGAGACGCACCGGAATCGAGACACGTGCAGTCGTGCTAGGCCATGTCGTACGGGGAGGGCCCCCGTCTGCCTATGACCGAATACTTGCCACTCGTCTCGGGGTCGCCGCTGTGCAAGCTGTGAAGGATCGAGACTACGGCGTGATGGTCTGCCTGCATGACAATGCGATGTCAAGAGTTCCTCTGGCGGACGTACTTGGCAAGATGAAAAAGGCCGACAAGGAAACAATCTCGCTTGTGAAAGACTTCTCGATCTAGAGAGAAGAACCGTACTACACCGCAAAGAGAGGGTAGGTCGCTGAGGCTCTGCGTTGCCGCTTTGGAACCTGGTGCTCACAGGATATCCAAGTTCAGGCAAGACTCTGCTTGCCAGGAAGATTGCCCAAGACAGACCGGAGTTCGTGAGAATTAGCGGCGACGATTTGCGTGTGATGTTCTTCAACGAGCCTGCGCCTTCACGCGATGAAGAACTCCTGTACACGATGCTGGCAATGATACGTGATGAGCTTCTCAGACGCCATCACAGTGTCGTAGTGGACACGACCGCACCTACGAATCGAACTCGCTCCTACTTGATGCAGACGAAGGTTCCGAATGTGGACAGCCTACTCATTGTCGTTGTAGCCAGCAGAGAGGCGCTTCTCGAGAGGACACGCGCGAGAGGACATTTCGGGGCGGTCGAAGCCTGGGACAAATCCTGGGAACCGCCATCACCAGAAGTCCCGACCTACAAGTTCAGGAATGACAATCTGGAGGAGTTTGGCACGAACTACTACGTACTGACAGAGCTACTCAATAGCAGAATCCATCCGTTTCGAAAGCGATTCCTCCATAACATCTTTCCAAGGGTCCACGGATAGACTCCCGATTCAAACATTCTCCCTTCGCTTTTTTGCCAGCAAACCCAGCATGCAATCGGATGGGATTGCTCGATACATGAGCTTGTGGAATGTGTCCCGAACTTCAGCACATCTCTCTAATGTCACTTCATTTCAACAATGAACGTGTGGAATACCATCTAAGTCACCAAGGACACCTCAATGGCACCTTGCAGACAGCAGCGACCATGGCCTGATTCTCCCAGTTTGTCTCAAGGAACGCTTAAGAAGCCCCGGCAGTTGTGGCTCGGGGGACTACTGGCAGGAACTTGCAATGAACGACACCAGACCTATCATTGAAACTCTTGGTCTCACAAAGAGATTCGGCGAGCTACAGGCTGTTGACCACATCGACTTGTTGATTCGCGAAGGGGAAGTATTCGGCCTTCTTGGACCGAATGGTGCAGGCAAGACCACAACCCTCTCGATGCTTGCTACACTACTCAAACCCACCGAAGGAACAGCGAAGGTCGACGGCCACGACGTCTTGACTGAGCCAGCTGCAGTCAGGAAGTCCATTGGGATCGTTTTCCAGGAACCCAGCAGTGACGATATTCTGACTGGCAGAGAGAACCTCTACCTCCATGCCCTGATGTATGGTGTCGATCGCAGGATTCGAGAACAACGCTTCCGTGAGGTACTGAAACTCGTCGATCTCGAAGATAGGGCAGATGACCAAGTCAAGAAGTACTCAGGCGGCATGAGACGACGGCTTGAACTAGCCCGTGGTCTCCTCCACAAGCCGAAGATACTCTTCTTGGATGAGCCGACACTGGGATTGGACCCGCAGGCTCGAGAGCACATCTGGCAGTACATCAGGAGACTCGTTGATCTCGAGCACGTGACAGTCATCCTGACGACTCACTACATGGAAGAAGCAGAGCGACTCTGTGACAGAGTCGCAATAATCGACGACGGACGAATAATCGCACTAGATACGCCAGAACGTTTGAAACATATCATAGGCGGCGATATCATTCGTCTCCGAATCCAAAATCCACAATTGGGCCGCATCAAAGAACTCGGATATGTTGTGAAAATCGATCAGGCGGGCGACCTAGTCACGCTAACCGTCAAAGATTCAGGCGTGCATTTGCAAGAAATCCTCAGCCTAGTTGGAGATGTCAAATCAGTAGAGTTGAGAACCCCCACTCTGAATGATGTCTTTCTGCACTTCACAGGCCATGAGATAAGGGGCGACAATGCTGAGGGTGGGTTTTTCCAGCGCGTTGCGAGAGCTAGGAGTGGCGGCAATTGACAGAACTTGAAGGACTTTACGCTCTGTGGTATCGTGAGTTCAAAGTGTTTCTACGGGAGAAATCCAGGATTGTCTCATCCCTTTTCACTCCACTACTATGGATAGTCGTCTTCGGAGGAGGACTAGGGTCGAGTGTCTCGCTCGGAGGGACGAACTACCAACTCTTCATCTTCCCGGGCATTCTGACGATGACAATCCTGTTCACATCGATATTCTTCGGCCTCTACATTGTATGGGACAAGAAAATCGACTTCTTCAAGGAAGTGCTTGTTGCTCCACTGTCGCGTCTAACGATTTTCGCAGGAAAGATGCTCGGAGGTTGCACTGACGCACTCATACAAGGCGGTCTAATGCTGGCCTTCGGCGTGATATTGGGCGTCTCCTACAATGTTTGGATAGTGGTCGTCACACTGATCTTCATGCTCGTTCTCGCTTCAGCAATTGTGAGCATAGGGCTTGTGATAGGCTCGTTCATGGAAAGCCCTGAAGGATTCAATCTGATCGTGAGCTTCCTCGTTTTCCCTCTGTTCTTTCTGAGCGGGGCCCTATTTCCGATCAGTAACCTGCCTCCGTGGCTTCACGTCTTCACGACTCTGAATCCGGTCACCTATGCTGTTGATGGGATGAGGGGAGTCATGCTCGGTGTATCGACGTTTCCAGTAGCAATGGACTTCGGCGTTCTGCTCGCGTTTTCATCTGCGATGATTGTGATCGGCTCGATCGCATTCAACCGAATGAAATAGTGTGAGCCACAAGAGCTACCCGGTACGATTCAAACAGCCTCTACAGACTCGGGCAAACTTTAACTGCCCGCTGTATTTGACAATGGGTACTTCCGTGTACGAATACAGCGCATGAAGACATAGGTGTAGCATGTTGCCACGGTTCAAACGATTGCGATCGGCTCTCGGGCCATACATTGGCAAAGAAGTCCTAGCAAGCAGAATGCGCGCGATTCGCAAGGCTGCTTCCGGAATCTCGCGCGGGCTCCTATTGGAGGTCATCGTCCTGTCGCTGATTTTCATAGTAGCGGTGGCAGTTCGTCTCCTTCCTCTTAGATTTGGGTTCTACTTGTCAGAGTTCGACCCGTATCTCCAGTGGCGCATGACGGAGTACGTTGTGAAGAACGGCTTTCTCGCGTGGTTCAGTTGGCATGACACGATGAGTTGGTATCCTTGGGGAATGACCATGGCTCAGGGCAACTTGTATGGTGTCGCGTTCACAGTGGCTGCCGTCTACATGTTCCTTCATGCGATTGGAGTCCAGACAACGGTCTTCGAGGTTACCGTGCTCTTTCCTGTTTTCGCAGGGGCTCTGACATCGATCGCATGCTACTATCTGGGCAAGGATCTATGGGGCCGCGGCGCGGGCATGTTGGCCGCGTTGTTCATGGCCCTAAACCCGAGTAACATTAGCCGCACGACGCTTGGCTTTCTGCGACATGAACCACTCGGCATACTCCTGATGATTCTAGTCTTCATCTTCTTCCTTCGTGCCAATCAAAAGGGACGAAGCCTCAGAGGCACGATCACATATTCTATACTCGCGGGTCTGACTCTGTTCTATTTGACTGCGTCGTGGGCTGCATCATACTATCCGATGGATCTGCTTGTTTTGTACACCGCGGTGCTCGTGTTGACCGGCAAATACACACGCCAGCTTCTCGTCTCGTACGTGGGCACATACGGGGTTTTCCTCCTGTTGACTCCACTGGGAGTGCCCAAGACAGGATTCGGAATACTCACGAGTCTGAGCTTCCTAGTCATCCCAGGTGTCGCCATTCTCCTGCTTGCGCGTGAGGCGGGGAGTCAGCTGCCAACTTGGAGGTACCGAACCTACGCGCTCGTTGTTGCGTCAGTTGTGCTCGTGGGACTGGCGTACGCCCTCGTTGCACTGAACATAATGCAGTTGCCGAGCGGAAAGTTCCTGTCAACGCTGAATCCTTTCACCCGACTGGATATGCCAATCGTAGAGAGCGTAGCAGAACATAGACCGGCGACGTGGGCGTCCTTCTTCTACGAGTACCAAACGCTCACTTTCCTGGGCCTCTTCGGGTTCTTCTTCATCGTTCGTCGTCTTCGTGACACAGACATCTTCCTCATACTTGCCGCGCTTACTTCACTGTACTTCTCAGGATCCCTGGTTCGACTGACTCTCATACTGGCGCCGACTTTCTCCCTATTGGCAGGAATCGCAACTGTAGAGATGGCCAAGCCAGCCGTAGACATACTTCGCCAAGCCGTCATATTCCCCAAGCGGAGAATCCCGGGCCTTATCAAGATAGGCAGGGAGTTCGGTCTCGCAGTGCTTCTCATACTCATAATTGCAATTGTGCCGGCCTTCTCGAAAGCAGTCGCCGCCGCATACGCGCCTGCGACAATCGCCACGTCCAGTATTCCGATTGTGCCGGGCGAAGGCGCCAAATATCAAGACTGGCTTGAGGCACTGACTTGGGTCCGCGACAATACCCCTCAGTCAACTGTTGTCATGGCATGGTGGGACTATGGCTACTGGATCACAGCACTCGCAGATCGCAGAACCCTAGCGGACAACGGAACACAGAACACGACACAAATCGCGATGATAGCTCAGATGTTCATGCGGAACGAGACGACCGCAATTCCGATGATGCAGAAATACAACGTCTCATACGTGATGATCTTCGTCACCTATGCGCGCACAGAAGGTCAGACCAATCCGAGCTTCCTCGGTATTGGCGAAGACGGCAAGTGGTACTGGATGGTCCGCATAGCCAACCAGACAAGCTATGGCAACGAGACGATCCTGTTTCAGGAGAAGAGACAGCAGAATGCTCAAGGAACAACCGAAATCAGCTACGATCGTATACTCAAGGTTGGAGACAAGGCGATTTCCAATGAGACGATATCATCTGGACAGCAGCTCAAGGACAATTCGGTATTGGGTTACATGATTAACACAGGCGTAGGACTCTCACAGTCCTCGTCGGACTACTTCGACCGTGCGTTCACTTCATCAAACAACTTCGTCATAGTCTACCAAGTACTGCATCCTAGAACGACAATAGTGACTCTAAACGTCGACAAGGGTAGAATCAACTACGGTGAGACCGTGCACATTACAGGTGAGGTCATGGACATTGAGGGAACCGCATACAAGACAGGGACAGTTGAATTGCAGGACACTACCAAGGATCAAGGAACACAAGCCATAGGAACCATCAACGTGATTGATGGGAAGTTCAGCTACGACTGGACACCGCAGGCTGGGAACCACTCTTTGACTGCAAGTTGGACCGGTGTGAAGGGAGAATCCCTTTCAGCGACTAGCAGCCTAACACTGCTTTACGTCGAACCGAGGCTAGTGACACTGGATGCCTCGCTTTCGGGCGAAACCGTCACGCTTGGACAGAACGTGACAATCTCAGTGAAGCTGTCTGAGATGCTCTCAAACGGCACTATCACAATACAGTACAGCCTGAACAACAAGACATGGAACGATCTCGGGTCATTCACACCAAAAGATGGAACATTCGAGTACTCGTGGCCACCGTCGACGGCCGCAACCTACTATATCCAAGTAAAGTATTCGGGCTCAGGAAACTTTGGGGCTGCCGCCAGTAACATACTCGTACTCTACGTGAAGCCACCGTAGGCTACGGGCAGTGAATGACGGACAAGCACCTACGCAGAGGACTGTACCTGCCGCTGACGCAATCTCGCGTACTTGTCTGCTGGCGAAAACTTGGGTGGGTGCGCAGTCACGGTCTCAGCATCGCAGTCAGGGCACTTTGCCTTCAGCGTATACTGTCCGCATCTCGGGCATCTTCGTATCTGCCACTTCAACTGACTCTGCGCCCTTCACCGCCGAAGCCCTTCAGAGTGCTTGTGGCTTCCTCCACCGCAGAATTGAGCAGCGCTTCGGCCTCAGAGTACTCCCGTGTGGTGGCCTCGATCCTATACTTTGGCGCTCCGACAGCGTATATCCGAATAGTAGCTCCCTTGGGCTTCTTGACTTTCACCGCGTTGGACAACGCAGTCCGGATCGCTTCAATTCCTTCCGACGCCTTGCATGTGAGCTCGACAGTCGCCGTGAGGGATGCTTTCTCTAACTTGACTTTGCTCTTCGCCACTTCTGTCAGCGCTGTCGCCCATTCGGGCGCAATGTCCTGTTTCGTGAAGATCTCTTCGCCCGCCTCGACAGCCTCTTGAAATGTCTCGTAGGGGTTGTCGAACTTCTCGTAGAGGAGAAGACGCATCTTCTCAGTTGTCGCGGCGTCGGCCTTAAGGCGCTCACCTGCACCCTTCACGATCGAGTCGGCTTTCTTGCCCCTCTTCCATTCAAGCATCTTGTCGGTCTTTTCCCGGCCTGTGACCCGGCGAAGCGACAGATCGACTTGGCCACGTTCACGATCGACACGCAGAACTTTGAGGACAAGCTTCTGTCCTTCACGAACATGCTCGCGTATGTGCTTGACCCAAGTTGTGGAGATCTCAGAGATGTGGACTAGCCCCTCAATTCCTTCGTACTCGTCCAGTCTCACATAGGCCCCGTAATCGGCGACTTGTTTTACGGTGGCAACAGCGAGGTCCCCGACTTCTGGGTAACCCGAGGAAGACAATATGACTAGACTCCAACATCGGCTCTTACAGGTTAACCGAGCACTTGCGTGACTTCACCCTTGATCTTCGCTTTTCCTCCTTGCGGCTCAAGGAGGACGTCTTCGCATACGTTGCACTTGACCTGCACAGCAGCTCGGTCAAATACTACTTGCTCGTTTCCGCATTTCGTGCATTTGACCTTCAGGAAGTTGCTACTTGGCTTCGGTATCAAGTCCTTCTTAGCCATCTCTACTCTCACGCTCCGACCTCAAGTTTGCGAAGGCGTATTCCAAGCCGATAGACGGTCTGGTTGCATTTCCTACATTTGAGTCGCAGCAACTGCTTCTTCGTGGTCTTGGCTGTCCGCGTCAGTTCAGGCCACTTCTGGCCACCATACCCATGTTTCTCCCGGTCATGACGTCTTGCACCAGCGGAGAGCGTGCGCTCCTTGCCCTTCTTGTAGACAGACACGCCATGCTCTGTGTGACTCTTACACTTCGGGCAATAGGTGTTGACTGCTTTCGGAAACTTCAACGAAGTCACGCGGCCCCTAACCCAAACATGCGCCGTATTTATTAGTTCCTCGGAAAGAGCGCGCCCTGTTGAGAAAGGCAACGCCAGATTCCGAGGACAACGCGTTGCACGCTCTTGTCCCTAGCCAGATGTGACTTCTGACCTCCGGAGATCAAGCCACTATGTCCGATGACTTGGTGAATCGCACCTTCTTTTTCACCATAATGTCCAGTGCATTGGGCAGGTGACCTGGCGGTGAATCAATAGCCTTTGTCAGGTCTATCGGTACAACTATCTCGAAGCCCAGATCTCTACCGTCCACGGCCGAATAGAAGACGCAATAGTCCAATGCGAGCCCGCAGAGGAATATGCGCTCCTTTCCCAGTGTCCTGAGATACCCTGAGAGGCCCGTGTGCGTTCTCTTGTCATTCTCAATGAATGTTGAGTAGCTGTCAACCCTTGGATGGTAGCCCTTCCGGACAATCGCATTGGCGAGTTTGACTTGCAGCTGGGGGTGGAACTCTGCTCCGAACGATCCCTGAACGCAATGATCAGGCCATAGAACCGGTCCTATCCCGGCACATTCGTACTGATCAAACGGCTTCAGACCGTGGCTACTCGCAAACGAGAGATGGCCTGCAGGATGCCAGTCTTGGGCCATGACAACGGTATTCTCATGACTATGAAACTCCTCGGCCAAGTGGTTTATGGGAGCGACTATTTCGTCCGCGTTCCTCACTCCTAAGGCACCAGATGGCATGAAATCGTTCTGGATATCGACGATGACGAGCGCATCCGTATCCTTTATCCTGACACTCCCGGCGAGATCTAGCTTCTCGAGCTGCACCAGTCAGAGCACCTGTCCACTGTTGGACATTTGGTCAAATGACCAAAAAGGATTGCTCCGAAAGCCCCACAGCGACCACCTCTCCAGAAAACCAATATGTACTCAGAAAGCAAGTGAGCTCACATCTCACTGGATTCGGGAGAGGAAACCGATGAGATCACATGACTCCACGGATCGGCGATATCTCAGAGAACAGATCGGGTCAATTGCAGTCGTCTCATTCTATGCTGACGGCTTCGAGAAGCTTGACCCGAAGCAACGATTGCTAGCATACTACTTGGCCCAAGCAGGCATCGCAGGGGACGAGATCTACACAGACCAGATATCGTCCTACGGCCTGAGACTCACCAATTTCCTCAGTCATCTGATTGCTAATCTCGATGATATTGAGCCCAGCCTCAGAGCGAAGATATCAGACTATGTCAAACTCGTCTGGATTCATCACGGCTACTATGACATGGATAGCTACCGCAAGTTCACACCAGAGTTCACATTCGAGCAGCTACAAGATGTCGTGTCCAGAGCTTGGACAGCAGGAGCAAGGTTCGGTCTGCGGAACAAGAGACGACTGAACCAGGAAATGGAGAGCCTCCGTGAGCCTATCTTCAACCCTGACTACAAACCTGTGCTGACGATGAAGAATCCCCCGCCAGGTCGGGACATGATCACAGCGAGTAGCGTCAATTTCTATGAGAACCTGACCCTGCAAGAAGTGGAGTCCGTGAGGGAACGGTTTAGACTCAACTCTCGTCTTGCCAAGATTGGCAGGAGAATCATGGAGCAGCCCTATAGGGCCGGGGCGCCAAGGGAGGGAATTCCATCGGGTCGCTATGCAAAACAGCTCAAAAGAATGATCTCTTGCATTGAAACTGCGATTCGGTACGCCGATCCAGGGCAAAGAGCCGTACTTAGGAAACTTATTCGCTTCTACAGAACCGGCCGTGAGAGGGACTGGTTGGACTACAATATAGCCTGGGTCAAAACGAATCCGACAGTTGACATGATCTCGGGCTTCATTGAGACCTACTTGGATCCAAGAAGTGGGAAAGGCACCTACGAGACGCTTGTTTCATTCGTGGATCCGGAAGCCACCAAGCTCATGCACAGCCTCGCCAAGAATGCCCAGTACTTTGAGTCGCGTGCACCCTGGAAGGACGAGTACAAAAAGCGTGATTTCGAGCCTCCTGTCGCCAATGCGATCAACGTCCTAGTTGCCACAGGAGATGCGGGACCATTGTGCCCAAGTGGGATCAACCTACCAAATGAGCAAGCAATCAGAGAAAGATATGGCGCCAAGAGCGTCCTACTAAACAACATCATGAGCGCCGCAACCGCAGCGATAGGCGAACGCGCAGCGATCGAGTTCTCTGCCTCTGAGGAGGAACGCGAGAGAGCTGCAAAGTACAGAGTGAAAGCTAGGGACCTGCTTGTTGCTTTGCATGAGATCGTTGGCCATGGCTCCGGAAAGGTGAGCGAGAAAATCAAGGAAGATCCTCATGTCTATCTGAAGGAGTACTACTCCACATTGGAGGAGTGCCGGGCAGATCTCGTAGCCTTGTGGAACTATTGGGATCCGAAGCTCGCCGAGATCGGTGTCCAGGACTACCAAGAAGTCGCAAGGGCCGGATATGACGCCTATGCACGGTCAGGTCTGGTCATGCTCAATAGATACCCGAACTCGACGACGATCGAGGAAGACCATGACCGAGGAACTCAGCTAGTCATTGACTATGCAGCTCAGAGAAACGGTTCGATTCAGCCGATTGAGAAAGCCGCGAAGACATACCTTGTCGTGAAGAGCTACGAGGGAATGCGCGACGCCGTTGGAGAGCTGCTGGCAGAACTCATGCGAATAAAGGCCGAAGGAGACTATGACGCAGTAAGGGACCTCGTCAACAAACATGCAATCGGACTCAATACTGCATGGCGTGACCAAGTGGTGGAGCGATGCAAACAAATCAACCTCCCGAGGAAAGCAGCCTTCATCATGCCGATTCTACAGCCGATTCATGATCGAAGAGGAAGAATCACAGACATAAGACCGTATTACCCTGAGAGCCTAACGGAGCTCCACCTTCGTCTCTGGAAGCAAAAGAGACCATTGTGACCACTGAAATATTGAACTGCCACCGTGACATCAGCAGCTAGGATAGAACCTCGCCTCAACGAGGCGGTGATTGGATCAATTGGTGCTCCGGGCGGGACTTTCGGCGAGGGTTTTCTCGTTTTCGAATTCGCGGATCGTTTAGAGCGATCTCCCGCGATCAACGGCTCGAGTGGCCTCCGCCGTGTTCCGGACGGATAAGGCCGCTATGCTATCGGCCTAGGCGCTAACCGGGCTACACCACCGGAGCACCACGGCGAAAGCGACCGAATGAGTCTTTAAGTTCTTTGCTCGTCGGAGCTCCTCCCATAATCGCGGAGCAGTGCATTCCATTAGGCAAGTGATGCCCACAGTGAGCCAAAGAGAACCACGTGCGGGCTTGAACGCAATGACCACAATCAAAGCTGTCGTCTTCGATCTCGATGGAACATTGATCGATTCGAATTGGGTTCACCTCCAATCGTGGCGGACTGCAATGAAGAATCTTGGTCTACAAGTCCTAGACCAGGAAGTTGTTGATAGACTTGGCTTGAAGACGGTTGACATCGCCAGGGCACTTGTTTCAGACCGCGGCGAGCAGACTGTGATGCGACTCGTGGAACTGAAGAGCCGGCTCTTTGAGGACGCGTGGCGCATAGAGGTGAAACCATGCCACGGAGCTGTCGATACCCTCCAGATTCTGAAAGGCAAAGGAGTGAGAACAGCTGTCGCCTCATCGAATAGCATCGAGAGGATATCGAAGGCACTCAGATACTATGGAATGGATTCACTGCTCGACACAGTCGTCGGAATCGATGAAGTTGAAGCCGGAAAGCCGGATCCTGCACTTGTGATAGCTGCGATAAGGAAATTGGGAGTGGCCCCGAAGGAGAGTATGTACGTCGGAGACAGCAGGTACGACATCGAAGCAGGCAAAGCAGCTGGCTCACAGACGGTTCTCGTTGTGCAGCCTATCGCGGCGCAATCCAATCTGAGAGTCGAACCCGACTACAGGATCAGGAGTCTGCGCGAGTTGCGGCGAATCATTTGGCCGGATTTCCTTTCTCAGCGAGAACAGCGGTTGCACTCACATGTGCCAAGGACAGGTCAATAGCTGAGACCTGGCGACCAGTGCCTCTTCCCAGCCTTCTGCCGATCGGAGTCCCACTTGCTCAGGATTCGAACGGCTTCAACAGCTACTTTGCACACATCCTTTTCGCCTTTGACTTCGAACTTGTTCATGACCCGGTTGGCGTACACAGCAAGAATGCAGCCACCTCGGAGCCCATAGAGTCCTGCTAGGGTGAAGACGGTAGACGCTTCCATCTCCATCGTGATAACGTGCTGTCTCCGAAGTTGCTCAACGATCTTCTCAGCATGTGGAGGAAGATAGCCCTCAAGGCCCGGGCGGCCTTGGCCTACGTAGAAGCTATCGGAGGAAGCCGTGTATCCGGCGCGGTACTTCTTGCCGAGTTTCTCTGCTGCTTCGATCAGCGCGAGGGTAACGTCATAACTTGCAGCAGCGGGATACTCTGCCTCGACGTATTGCTTGCTGGTGCCGTCAAGCCGAACAGCACCAGTAGATATGGCAATGTCCCCGCAGTCAAGCTCGGGAATCAACGAACCACACGAGCCTACGCGTATGAAAGTGTTCGCTCCGATCCTGCTCAACTCTTCTACGGCGATCGCTGTGGCCGGGCAGCCGATACCGGTGGAGCAAGCCGAGACTTTCGTTGCACCAACTGTTCCTGTCCAGATCCTGTACTCTCTGTGCGAGGACACTTCGTGGGCGGAGTCCCAGAACTCCGCGATTTTTGGAACACGGTCCGGATCGCCGGGCAAGAACACATAACTGCCTACTTCTCCTTTCTTGGCCGAAATGTGATACTGCACTCCCTCACTCGATTCCGGCTGGACAGCCGAAACTAGCTTATGACTCATCTCCTCGCCCCTCGCTAATCGTGGAACTCTACACGATAAAAGCGTTCGTTGAGACTCTACTCTGACGACTGATACCAACAGTCCTGGTGAATGAGAGGTGGGGCAAATCGTCATGATTCTGCGCGGTTGCGGAGCTGATTTGACAGACTAGTACATTTTTTTAAACCAACCTGCGCGTATGTTGTGCCATGCTTCGTTCTGTGGAGAGAATAGGAGCCGGTATCTTCGATGCCGTTTCAGCTCCATTGCGCATGCAGATCCTACGCCTTCTGTCAACGAAAGGCCCGTTGCCATACACAGAGATCATGTCATCGCTCAAGTTGGACCCAGTACGCGATGCTGGGAAATTCGTCTATCATCTCAAAAGCCTCACGGAAGCAGGCCTAATCAGCCCTGACAAGCGCACGAAGAAGTATGAGACAACCGAACTCGGAGAGATGGTAGTGCATTTTGCCCGAGACCTCGAGGAATATGTCAGCGTGAAACGCGGCAAGCTGTTCGTGAGAACCTCGCGACTCGCGATCGAGGACTTCCACAGAAGCAAGATTGCGAAGTCACTGGTTGTGGAAGCCGGTGTACCTCAGGAGCTTGCTGACGAGATAGCGGCAGAGGCAGAGGACCGCCTGATCAGGCTTAGAACGTCCTATCTCACTGCCGCACTGATTCGTGAATTTGTGAATGCAATCCTCATTGAGAAGAAGCTCGAGGAATACAGGCACAAGCTGACCCGCGTGGGGATGCCGGTTTACGATGTTACGCAGCTTCTCCGTGCCACAGGTGAACTTGGGCTAGCAACAGATCATGTTCAGAAGGCTGCCGGAGCCTCTGTGATAGGGGAGTACGTACTGCTTGAATGCCTGCCACGAGAGATAGCTGACGCACACATCTCCGGCCAGATCCACATATGTGATCTAGACAGCTGGCCTCTCAAGCCGAGCGAGGTCCAACACGATCTCCGATATTTCCTTAAGCATGGGCTTGTTGGCTTCAGGCCACCCCAAAGCTTCAACGCCGCCTTGGCAATGATACAAAATGTCTATCGTCTTGGAACAGCGGAGATTTCAGGAGAGCAAGGTTTCGATCTCTTCAACGTGTTCTTGGCCCCCTATGTGGAGGATACACCTGAGGACGCAGTGAGAGAATCGCTCGAACTCTTTCTTTCGTCGGTCGGGCAGAGTTTCTCGACGGGCGCAGGTCAGCCCGGGATGTCTATTGGACTTGAGTACGCGGTACCCGAGTTCCTAGAGAACATTGAGGCTGTCGGCCCGGGAGGAAGGACCGTGGGAATCTATGGTGACTACCGCGAAGAAGCAGGAGTGATTCTTGACGCCTTGCTAGAAGCAGCTTCTCAGGAATCCACCATCAGCCCGCTGGCCAACCCGAGGCTTATCTTCAAGCTTCGAGACTCGACTGAAAGAGACGATGATGCTCGCTCCCGCGTTGTCAGAACTCATGACATGGCTGCGGCTCGAGCACTCCCGTACATAGCATTACTTCGGAATGGATCACGTGACTGCTACACGGCGACAGGTCTGAGGCTTTCAGATGATTGGGGTAAGCAGTGGGAGTCTGACTGCTACAGAACCGGTTGCATGGCAACGATCTTTCTCAACTTGCCAAGGATGGCCTATGAAGCGCGAAGAGATGATGACCGGTTCCTGAAGTCGATCGCCGGGGCATTTGATCTGATCCTCGAGGCCTTCAAGATCAAGAGAAAGTTCATGATCGATCGCCTGAAGCAACCCATCCTACCGTTGTTGTTTGGATCCGGGCAAAGCACTCCGTACTTCCGAGAGAAGATGGCTAGCTACGCGATCGCGCCCCTGGGGCTGAATGAAGCCTCCATCGCGCATACAGGGAGCGAGTTGAGGAAGGATTCGTTGGTCTTCGGGGAGAAGATCCTTCAAGAACTGAAGAAACAAAGCGAAGTTGCCTCAGAGAACCTTGGCATGCGCTTCTTGGTATCCGAGAGACCGGGAGATGACGCCACCTCTAGACTAGCTGGACTTGACGTTGAACAATACGGCAAGAGCACCGTGTCGGCTCAGGGCGGGCGAAACTACCCGTTCTACACGGACCTGCCGGCTGTGCCCTTGACTTCAAAGATCTCACTTGACGAAAGACTCGCAATTGAAGGACTAGTGCAGACTTCGACTCCAGGGGGCCATCTAGCCACAGTTTCAGTAGATCCCAAAACTGCGTCTGACATGCTCCTGACGCTTACTCACCAATCAGCGGCGAGTGGGCTTAGATTCATCACATATTCCAGAATCTACTCGTTCTGTAAGAACTGCAACCGGATCATTGGCGGCCTTGTCACGAGTTGCGACGCTTGCGCGTCTGACAACATTACGCATTATGGTCGCTCGTCATCCACGTATATCCCACTCGTGTTATGGCCTGAAGGG
>JALHTB010000055.1 GCA_022865625.1 Candidatus Bathyarchaeota archaeon | reverse complement strand
TAGAATCAAGACTCGCTACGCGGCTGCCTGAAGCCTCGTGTAAGTACGTTGTATACCAAACGGCTTGAAAGCCATTCCTGACCCTGAATAGAATTTCAGGAACCATTCGACCCAGTGAAGCCTGAGATCTTGGAGGAAAACGAACGCCGCCTCAAGGACGAGGATCATTACTAGAGTCAGTACCGCAAAGATGGGGAGACCGACGTAGATCGGCATGGCGAAGAGGATCCCCAGGAAGAGGAGGCTGAACACGTCATGTATCATCTTCATCGCCATGATTCGGATGTAAGAGATCGTGTGAGAGATCGACGCGAGCATCGACTCCATCCAGTGGCCTACACCCTCGGGAGGCCCTTCAATTCTGACCTTCGCAACCAACATCAGCGCCGAAGGTAGGCCGAGCAAAATGAGCACGATCGGAATGTTGGAAAGAGTGTAGGAAATGAGACGGAAGCCGTGTGCAAGAATCAGGTATCCGAGGGTTAGGTAGAACCAGAGCCAAACCCCTGGGCCCGCGATCATTTCTCCATATTCCCTGTTCTTGAGCTTGTTTGCAATGTCCAAGATCAGTCCGGATGAAACGTGTGCGATTCCTATGATGATTGAGACTTTGAGGAGTGCTATCGGTTCCTTGAACGGATCAAACCAGAGTGGGCCACCAAGCCCAGTGAGTTCTCGGAACCACTCCTCACTTCCCATCACGGTTCCGTAAAGGAAGCCGCAGATCACAGCCGCGACACCGCCCAGGACAAGAAGCCCGGATCCTTCCAGTATCATGTTGAAGAGCCCACCAAGTCCGGCGAAGCTTTGCTCTGAGAAACGCGTTCCCCTCTTCTTTGCCAAGAGCAGGCCGGTCGAGATCAAGAGAACGAGCAGTCCGTGGCCGACATCACCGAACATTAATCCGAAGAACAGCGGGTAGGTGACAAACCACAGAACAGTCGGATCAATTTCGGTGCTTGCAGGAGTCCCGAAGCCGAGAGTTAGTCTCTGGAACAGGCCGGCTCCCTTAGGATTTCGGAGCATGGTGGGGCTGTTCTTGCCCGACCAGTCTTGAACTACGCAGTGTCCGTTGGAGACCTTGTCTAGTGCACTCTTCAGATCCGGGATGTTGTTGCTCGGCAGCCATCCTTCGATCACGAACGTTGATTCGGTCCTTCCACAAAGCCCCTTGGCTTCTTCGAGCATCCTCTCTGCGTTGATCGACTCGCCGCTTGAGCGCAGCCATCCTGAATTCTTGGAGACCAATTCGTGCAGTCTGATTCTGAGCTTGCCGGCCTGTTCACGTGCTCTCTCAACCGGGCTCTTTGCATCGAACTCAAGCTTTCTTATCTTAGAACCCGGAGTGATCTGCAAGCCGAGGCTCTGGCTGACAGTCTGGATCACCTCGGACTCGTGATCTGCCAGCGCTTCGGCCACTTGGTCCGTTATCGCTTGCTTGATCGATTCAGCAATGTCGCTCCTCTGTATCGCGTCGCCCAGGCGTTTCGCCTGCTCCATCTCCTGTGGAGGCAGAGCATCAACCACTCTCGCGACTATTTCCTCAAGCCTGTTTCTCCCCTCCGGAGAGTTGACGTCATCCATCTTCATCATCTCTGCAATGCTTGCTGCCAGCTCCTTGTCTGCGAACTGAGTAATCTTCTCGCACGTCTGTATCTCGGCGGAGAGGGCGCTGACCTCTGCCTCCAATGATGATGCTCGGGTCTCGACGTTGTGGATCTCTTCTTCGGAGAGTGAACCTGCCGCAGGAACAGGTTCAACTTTCTCGGATGTTGTTACAAGGAGATTGCTGAGGCTCGCGATTTTGGAACCGACTGTGGTTAGTCGGTAGAGTCTCTCAGATGTGGGGCACGGAGTAACCGCTCCTCTGTAGCCTTTGAGCATGTCCTTGACATCAAGCAGTTCAAGGACTCTAGCCTCACGAAGATATGCCACCACAGAATCGAAGTGGTCCTTGTGGACGATGATCTCGACGCGTTTCATCTTCGCTGGGAGGAGCATGCCTCTCGCCCCCTGACGGAACAACTTGCCGGGACGCGCTAGGTCCTCTTAAGACTTGAGCCGGTACGACAGAACCAAAACAATAATGCATGCCAGTCGGCGGGATGGTTGGCAGCGTACTCCCAAATCATTCAACGACCTGCACATGGTCAGGAACCAACGAGCTTTATCCTCAGGACCCGAACTGTAGGTCAGGGCCCGTTACCGATGTCAAAATGCGACAAGTGTGGCATTGTTCATGAACACCTACATAGGTGCGAGTATTGTGACAAGCACTTCTGCTCAGAACACTATACTGACCACATGTCGTGGGAGCGTAGGCATTCAGGACTAGCCTCCGAGCGAGGGCGATTCTGGAGAAAGAGAACAGCACAACCGAGGTAGGCCAGCGCTTTTTTGAAACGAGGCCGGCTCAGAAGGTTAGCTTGGTGCTAGTATTCTCTCTCAAGCACAAAGTCAGCTAGGGACATTAAGGCGTCTTTGCCCTCGCTTTCTCTTAGAGCCGCGATCTCGGATCTCGCTTTCTGAATGTGTTCTCTTGAGGCACGTCTTGCATAGTCCAACGCCTTCTGACGTAGTGTCTCAAGCGGATCCTTCTGGTTCTTGCCATTGTTCTGATTCAGCATCTGGCCAACAATGTCGCGACGCGCGGTTTCGCCTAGATAGTGGGCAAGCACCAGGTTAGCTCTCTCTACCTTCGCGGGGGTTGATCCGCTAGTAATGTCCAGTATATCGTCTCTTATTTGGAACGCGACGCCTACCGCCCTCCCGTAGTCGTACAAGCCGCCGATCTCCTCACGAGATCCACCTCCTACTAGCCCGCCTATCCCGGCGGAGGCACCGAACAGCGAGCCCGTCTTCAGGTCGGCGATGTTGAGATAGTGTTCAACGTCCATTGCGATGTCTGAGATGACGTCGAGCATCTCACCCTTGCTCAGTTCGACTAGAGCCCATCCGATCATCTTCATTATCTTCGGATCTTTGTAGTCTGATAGAACCTCGACTCCTTTCGATGCAAGGAACAATCCCGAGCTGATTGCCTTGTCATCGTTGAATGCAATGTTCAGTGTAGGCCTGTCTCTGCGGAGTCTGTCTTTGTCGATCAAGTCGTCGAAGATGAGCGAAGCTGCATGAACGAATTCCACAGCGGCTGCTGCATTCAGTGCTTGTTCCTCCTCTCCAGCGACTGCTTGGGTGGCGAGGAGAACCATTAGTGGCCTTAGCCGTTTTCCTCCTGTTTTGAAGGTGTACTTGACAAGCTCTCTTGCCTCATCCTGCTCGAATCCGGACGAGAGTATCCTGTCTATACGCTCGTCGACGAGTCTGCGTTTCTCTTCCATGAGCTTGGTGAATTCCATGTGGTCCAAGTCCGAGCGCGGCTATTTTCCAAATAGAGATACATAAGTGAATTCTCTGGTGGACGATCCTCGCTCAGCGTCTGCAACCCGAGGCCAAGTCTTCAATCGCAGCCAGCTGGTTTTTCGCTTTCACGACTCCGCTGGCGAGAATGACTCCCTGCGTTCCGAGCCTAAGTGCTTCCCTGACGTCGTTCCCGGACGTGATTCCTGCACCGCAGAGGATCATGACGTCCTTGTTGATTCTTCTAATTCGTGACACGGTATCGGTGATTATCTCCGGCTTAGCCTTTGAGACAGCGACTCCGCTTCCGATCAGCTCGGGTGGCTCGACTGCAACCATATCCGGATTCAACGCTGCGATTGCCTCGGCGATTTCTGGAGTGTTCGCGCACACTGTAGTCGTCAGACCGAGACCTCTGGCCCTTACGATCGTATCTTCGATAACGTCTGCCCTGAGCCTTCGCTCCGAGTGGTTGATTATGACCCCGGAAGCGCCTGCCTCTAGGACCGACTCAGCAAGCATGTGACCTGTATGTGAGCCCGCAGCAATTGGATCGATATGCTGGGCAAAAACTGGAACTTTTACCTGCTGTGAGACGAGTCTGATATCTGCGGCCTGAGGAGCAACCGCGACTATGACACCGAACTTCTCACTGACTTGCTGTGCATATTTCGCCAATTGGACTGCTTTCGCACCCGTGGCTTCGAGATAGCATTTGAAGTTCAATAGGATAATAGGCGGCGAGATTCTGCTGTGAGCCATTTTGCACACTATTCTTGCGGCAACAGCGACAAGACCACAGAGACTTAAGTCTTCACAATGTCGTGGCGGGGGATCCTTGGACTGAGACGCGGGAACCGTAATATAGACTCAACTGGGGATACAATGGGTCGAGGGTATGTGGCTGCTCAGCCTCTGAAGACGACGGTCTCTGTGATTAAGGCTGACGTAGGTTCTCTCTCTGGTCATGCAACAGTTCACCCCAAACAGCTCGAAGTCGCACGCCAATTCCTAGAGAACGCACGAACAAAGGGAACGATATCCGACTATCACGTGACACATGTGGCCGACGACCTAGAACTGATAATGACCCATACAAGTGGAGAGAATAACCGATCGATTCACGAGCTTGCATGGAAGTGCTTCAAGGAAGTCACAGAGAAAGTATCAAAGCCTCTGAAACTGTACGCTGCAGGTCAAGATCTTCTGGCTGAGGCCTTCTCAGGCAATGTCAAGGGCATGGGCCCCGGGGTCGCGGAGATAGAGTTCGTAGAAAGACAGAGCGACCCTGTCCTGGTTTTCATGGCAGACAAGACTGAACCTGGTGCCTGGAATCTGCCCCTCTTCAAGATCTTTGCTGACCCGTTCAACACGGCAGGCTTAGTGATTGACCCAGCATTGCATGACGGTTTCATCTTCACGGTCTTCGATCTTGTCGACAACATTGCGGTCGACATGAGATGTCCTACCGAGACGTATGATCTGCTTGCGTTGATAGGCACTCCAAGCAGGTACGTCATTGAGAGGATACGTAGGAGTGACGGATTGCCTGCTGCCGCGGCGAGTACATCGCGCCTCTCACTAATTGCCGGCCGATACGTCGGCAAAGACGACCCGGTGTGCATCGTCCGTGCACAGCACGGGCTTCCAGCAGCAGGTGAAGTCCTAGAAGCGTTCGTGTTTCCTCACTTGGTCGCCGGCTGGATGAGAGGCTCTCATTATGGCCCACTGATGCCTGTCAGCGCCGACGAATCACAAAACAAGGTCAGCCGGTTCGACGGCCCACCTAGAGTTGTAGGCCTTGGATTCCAAGTCAGCGACGCGAAATTGATTGGCCCAACTGATCTTTTCGCCGATCCTGCCTTCGAGAGATCAAGAGAGACAGCCAATCTTGTCGCCGACTACATGCGACTACACGGCCTCTTCATGCCACATAGACTTGGGCCCGAGGATATGGAATACACAACCCTACCCGAGGTTCTGAAGAAACTGAAGGACCGGTTCCGGAAAGGCTAGTTCCTTTGATCGGGCACAGGAACTAGGCAACTCAAAACCGCTCGCCCAAAAGGGCCGCAAAAATGCTATTATGAAAGAACCCTAATCCTCACAGGGGTTACCACCATTGCCACTCAGAGTCTTGATTTGTGATCCTATTCACCAAGACGGAGTCAAGTTGCTCCGCGACGCGGGTTGCGAAGTCGCAGAGCGACCAAAGATAACGAAGGAAGAACTCCTTGCTGACGCGGAGAACTTCGACGTACTCGTCGTCAGAGGACGGACGAAGGTTACCGCAGACGTCGTCAGCGCCGCGACCTCTCTCAAGGTGATTGCTCGATCAGGAGTTGGTCTTGACAACATCGACCTTGACGCCGCGAAGAAGCGAGGGATAACTGTGGTGTCGACGCCCGGAGCTCCAGCAACCAGCGTGGCAGAGCTTGCAGTTGGCCTGATGATCTCCCTTTCTCGGCAGATCCCCTTGGCAGATCAGGCGATGAAACAGGGGCAGTGGACAAAGGCTCAGCTTCATGGTCACGAGCTAAGAGGTAAGACACTGGGCGTTCTTGGAGTCGGCGGGCGTATAGGCTCCGAAGTGGCCCGGATTGCTGCGCACGGATTCGGGATGAGAGTCATCGGGTACGATGCCGTCGACGTTGCGGAGAAGGCGAGGCAGATAGGGTTTGAGGTCTCCTCAGACTTGGATGCCCTGCTTGAGAAGGCAGAC
>JALHTB010000054.1 GCA_022865625.1 Candidatus Bathyarchaeota archaeon | reverse complement strand
CAAGCCTGTAGAGGCGCTGATCGGAGAAGTTCGAGAAGTAAATCGTGTCATCAGCAACGACGTAGCTGCCGCCTCCGTACTCGTGTACCAGCGTGCGAGCATTGAACGGAGACGGCGTTACCTCCACTACTCGCCCATCAGCTTCCCGTTTCATGATCGTGAAACGTCCCTGCTCCTCCGGGCGGAGTTCTCTCCAGTAGGTCTCATCTCCATGAACCGCGACTTCGGTAAGCTGTGTAGCAGAGCCCGCCAATTCCGACGTGATCGGAGACTTCCACGAGCCGTACGGTGCCACTCTTTGCTCAGACATCGAATGCAGATCCCGCTTACTCCTTCAGAGATCAGGATATACTAATGCCTAATTAGTGTGTGCTCGTTGACCCTCGCGGTCATGTGCACCTTCATGGATGTGTCATGCATAGACTTTTGAGGCGCTAGAGGCAACGTCGTACATCCAACAAGCGGGCTTTGCTGCTGCGGAGTGAAGATTGATGATCTGTTCGTCCTGCGGCCTAGCGGATATGCACGAAGATGTCCCAGGTACTTGGCGATGCTACGCTTGTGGTCACGTTGAGTCGGGCAACTCGTTGCCCGAGAACTCGTTGGCGGGCAACTCTTTGAGCTAGATCCTCAGTAGTTCTAGTCCCAGAAAAGTCTCGTCCTGGCGTATTCGCGTTC
Source organism: Candidatus Bathyarchaeota archaeon (assembly GCA_022865625.1). The sequence goes on along the minus strand of JALHTB010000054.1, from coordinate 1,869 downwards.
CGCCTTCAGTATGTCAACGTAGAAGTCTTCTTCCGTACGATGCAGCTTCCTTAGCACTCGTACCGCGGTGGTCGGTCCGACTCCCCTTCCACTCATCACAATCGCGGCCTTCTTCCCGTTTGTCTGCATCAGGCTCGCGCTCAGCCAAGCCCGCTTGTATGCTTGCTCGTCCTCATCAGACACTTTCTGGTGACGAGCTCTACGCTTCACGATCTTTGCAAGGCCGTCATCGCCTAGGTATGTTGCAGCGATCAACGTGGATTTGCAGTTGGGACACTTGATGACTTTTGGGAGTTCGCCGACAACTCTGATCCCATCCCAATCGCCCTTGTAGAGACAAACAAGGCGAACGCGACTTGCGAGCAACCTCTCCCTGATGATCTGGGTTAGGGATTTGCTTGGGATTGCTGGACGAAGAAGGTCATGTGGGACGATCTTGTCTACGATCGGTAACGCGAGCGGGGAACAAGTTGCCTCCGCAGCCTCTACTGTCTGAAGCGAAATCGTGCCGTCTATGATGTGTTTGATGAATTGTTTCGCGTGCTCCAAGTCGAGTTTCTCGAGAAAGACCTCTCTCTTCGTTTCTTCCTCGATCGGAGTGCCCTTGAAGACCTTGACTAGAAGTCTCGCCCTGCCCGCCTTGTATTCGGCGGTTCGTTCGACGGCACCGAATCTTTTCGCGACATGCCAGTGCCTCCACGCAAACGTATTAGAGTTCTCCAGTGCGTTGCCGACGATTTCCTCGAGCTCGTCAGGAGTCAGTTGGCGTAGTTCCTTCTCCACGAGTCTTGATTCTATCTTGAACGGGGAGATGAGTGCGATTCTGTAGGAATCAGTTTGTGCGAATACACTTACGCCGAGTCGTGCGCTCAACAATGAGGTCAAAGCGAGCGACAGTGTCTCATTCGCTAGAGTTCCGAGGCATGCATGTAGGATGATGCAGTTCTCGAACTTCTCAATGACCACACCAGTGTCGGTCGGAACCGGATAGTTCTCCATTTGAGTTCGTATTGATTCAACAGCCTTCTGCATGGCTTCATTGGTCACGTGTAGACCGTTCGTGAGCTGAGCGATCCTTGCGGGGTCATCGAGTTCTGTGGAGATTATGCCCCGTAGTCGTCCTACCTCGTTGGCAACTTCATAGGTGACGGGTATGATTTCGCCTTCCCAGCTCGGGATCGCGTTCAGAGTGGGCGCTGTTGGTTCGACTTCAACTGATAGTTGATCTTCATTGACCACTATCACCTTCCACGTCTGACCATACATGATCAGTTCTGTTCCTGATTTGCATTTGCGAGCAACGAAGTCCTGATCAAGTGTGCCGATCCTGCGTTTGCGGAAGAAATCGAACACGTTGTACCTCTTCATATCCGGTATCATCGAGAGGTTCTGGAAGTAGTACCTGAACGTGTTCGGAGACCGTGGCCTAAGCACATCCTCCTGAACTGTGATTACTCTGCCAGTTCCGAGCTGCTTCACGACAGACATGAATCCTTCAGGCGTCAGATCACGATACGGATACGCACGTTTGACGGTCTCAAACGCTTCTCCGACTGTGAGCCTGCGAAGGTCCAGAACAATGCCAACTATCTGATGTGCCAAGACATCGAGGGCGTTCTCGTGAATGATTGTTGGTTCCAGTTGCTCGTTCTTGGCGTTCTGAGCGATCACGGCTGACTCGAGTATGTCATCCACCGACACGCCTACGATGAGACCCTTCGCAACACCGCGGAGCCTGTGTTCGCTTCTGCCTATTCTCTGAATCAGTCGAGATGCTTGACGTGGCGACATGTATTGGATGATGAAGTCGACAGATCCGACATCGATCCCTAGCTCAAGGGATGATGTACAAACAACCGCCTTGAGCTT
>JALHTB010000053.1 GCA_022865625.1 Candidatus Bathyarchaeota archaeon | reverse complement strand
GATACAATATGATTCCAAGAACGGGATCCGCAGTCATAGCGCGGAGAGCCTTCAGGAGCACATCTCACACGGCTTGGACACCGAGGCTTCTACCATGCAAGCATCGATATCGAAAGTGAAGGAGGAGGCAACGTTCGCCAATTCTGGTGGAAAACACATGCTCTCGACAAAGTTGATCTGCACTTTCAGGAAGCTGCGACGGTGTAGAATTTCAGACTCGTACCAGACCTTGAGCGTGCATGTCTTGTTGCCGCCAAATCGATGTATCCATACTTCGACGCCATTTCCTTGTAGATTGCACCAGCTCGGACGCCCGCTTCGCGCACTCGTTCCCATTCCTTCGCCGTGGGACGCCTCTCTAGTTCGATCCGTGCTTGGATGGCGTCTCTAAGGAGCGCGGACCAATTGATCGACTTGACCTTGCGCATCTTCCTCTTCAACCGGTCAGGAACGCGGATTGTGACCACAGGCAACAGGCTAAGCTCCGAGCGAATGTGTATGCACGGTACCGTCGACAAATAGGTTTTCCCGAGAAGCTGAACGGACTAGACGAACAACTTTCCCTCTAGGACCGGATAGTATCAGATGATACCTCACTCAGAGTCAGAACATTCACGATCTCGCCGAGCCTCTTGAAGTGTCTGTCATCAGAGAGCATCGCAGCCAACCGCTTCACCCGGGCAACGGAGGAGTACGTCGCCACGTGAAGAGCATCAGAAGCATAGATGCTGTGTGAAGCTATCACGATCTCGGAGTCTGACAGGATCTTCCGTGTGACCTCTATGAGCGAGATCCTGTGTCGTTTCAGTTCTCTCAGGTTTAGCTCGATCAGCTCCTTGGGCTTTCCATCCTTCTTGAGTGCTCTTGCAACTTCAAGAAGCGACCATCTGGAGGTGCATGCGAACCAATCTCGTCGCTCGTCAATGGCTCCGAGCAGGTCGACCATTCTCGCGCTGTCAGGTTCCTTCTTGAAGAGCTTGACCAGTACACTCGGCTCCAAGTAGAGCCTCAAATCTCGTCCTCTTCGCGATGTCCTTCCTCGACCAAATCGCTCGAGGTTTTCACGCTGGGAGCGATCAGCTCGTTGATAAGCTGAAGCATCCTCAACCTGTCCTTCGACCTTAATTTGAACAGATTCAGATAGAGGCGCACGGCACTGCGTATTGCTTCGCTCTTGCTGATGAAGCCGTACTCTCTCGTCAGTCTATCCAGCAACTCAGCCTCTCTCCTCGTGAGCTTGGCAGATACGGAGACCGCCTGCACCTTGGGCACCCGCAGTCTACTGGGGTAAACCTCATAATAAGGAATGCTGGGCCCTTCGTCTGACCAGGCGGCAGCACCGCTCCCCTCAAGACTCCTACCTAGCACGATCACATCCGAACTCGATGGACAGTCGAAGGGTAGGCTGAAGACGGCGTTCGTTCGCGAGAGCCCCTAGCCAGCAACGGCCTCTGGGAACACATCGACTGGAACGATCGCCACTACAACTCAGACACAACACATGCGCCTGCGGCGTCGGAGCTCAAATGGTTCCACTACAACGATCCAGCTATCATCGACGTGGCAAGTTACGACGACATCATACGAGCGATCGAGGACGGCAGACTCGACAAGATCATAAACGAGCACATGCGCTACATGAAGGAGACGGACCGAGAGATCTGGGCACTCTAGGAGAACCACTATCGAGCTCTCATGCATCGCGGGAACGGCGCATCCGAGTTTTTCAGGAACGCGCCTGGCTAATAGGAATCAACTTATAGGGTAGGATTGCCTCACTCCGGCAGTGGGGCCTCCGTTGGGAGTTATTGTGAAAGTCACGAGAAGGGGTCAGACAACCCTTCCCGTCGAACAGAGGACGAGACTTGGCATCAAAGAGGGCGACCACTTACTCATTGAAGAGACCGCACAAGGACTTCTTGTCCGTCGCGTGCCTGACCTCATGGATCTAGCAGGCGTAGACGCGAAGCACGGCACCATAGAAGAGGCCAAGAAAATGGTCGAACGAATGAGGGAGGAATACTAGAGAGACTTGGAGGTAATCGACTCAAGATTCCTACTGGAGTACTTCCTCTCCGACAACGAAGAGACAAAATCGAAAGCCTCCAAGCATCTCAGAACCCTGATCGAGAAGAAAACCGGCATCTTACCCACAATAGTTGTTACCGAAATCGTGCGCTACGTCTCCGACAAACGCGGAAGAGAAGAAGCGACGATCAGATACCTGTCTCTCAAGAGAAG
>JALHTB010000052.1 GCA_022865625.1 Candidatus Bathyarchaeota archaeon | reverse complement strand
TTCATTCTGCGCAGGTCTAGAGTGATGGCTCCTTTGAGACCTCTTCGCTTGATCGGCTCGACTCCGCCGACGACGCTGCTTCCCCCTCCGAACGGGATGATTGAGATTCGGTTTGCTCGAGCAAATGCCAGAAGCTTCTCGACCTGGTCCTCGCCATTTGGGTACACAACTGCGTCTGGCGGGTTTCGAATGACACCTCGGCGCAGACTCAGAAGGTCAGGATAGGATCTTCCAAGACTATGCGTCAGTCGATCATACTTCTCCGCAGAAACGTTCGCGGCGCCAGCGAACCTCTTCAGTTGCGTGAGGGTTCTGTTGCCAAGTCTCGACGGAGGGAGCTTTACATCTTCTATCCCAACGCGTGGACATTCAACCAGTTCTCGCAGCTTGAGCGTCTTGAGAAGAAAGGGCCAAAACTGCGACTTGTCATCCAGCGGATAGGTCTTGGATTCGAGCCCCCAACCCCACCACTTGGCGGCACCTGATTCGGTCTGTGGTCTACCCACGAGGTTCACCTATGCCTAGAGACAGTCTGGATAGGTTAGCGTGCTGTTGTATTTGATGCTCTCTGCTGACTGAGCTGTAGTTGTACACTGGCATCGCTTCTTCTCGCGGAGACCTATCCCGTGACACAAGTTCGGAGTTCTGATGTCAGCGTATGAGCGGCTATTGCTTGGTTGGTTTCCTCACCTTGTCTACGATGAGGAGTACTATGCCAACGATTATGCTCCAGATGACTATGTCACCGAAGAAGTTCAGCAGGTCCATTCTCCAAGGGTTGTATTCCGGAGCGATAACCAATCGGTATAGCCAAGCTAGTGGGAACCCGTACCAGGTCGCGCCGACCAACAATTGCGGCGTCGTAGGAATAACACCTGTAACCAAAGTCACCAATTCTCCAATCAGAACGGATAGAAGCCAACGCGTTGTCGAATTCATCTTGTCTCTCTTTCTCCTTGAGTCGAGTTCCACAATCTCAGGGATTTGAGCCTTTCCAGCGCAACTGCAGGATCCTCTATTCCAAGGACGGCCTTGTCGAAAGGACAGATGTCATCCTTCCTGCGATTCAGTATCTTGGGAACGAGTGTCCCAAACTCGTACGGAATCCCGTTGGCTTTCAAGAAAGATGCCGCAGGCTCACTCAAAGTTGAAGCATAGACACCGACAATTTCCGAGTAAACGCAGAGTAGTGCGGCGGCTCTGCCGACTATGCTGTCGGCGAGAGAAGATCCCGCTGTCAATTCTCCAAGGGCGTTGATCATTTCAAGCATGTCGCCGATGCCTTGAGATTTGCCCTTGAAGAGAATCCTCTCGTTCTTCACGACGACGAGACTCAGATCGTTCTTGAGAAGAACGTCCTTCGCCAGAGTCAAATCCTTTCCAATGCTCGACGGCATCATGTCCTATGCTCCACCGAGATGAGTGCGATCGGCTCGTCTACCGGAACATCAGACCCGGCTGCATACAGGATTTTGTGAAGCACGCCGGATTCCGGAGCCTCGATCTCGAAGGTTGTCTTTTCTCCTTCGACGAGGGCGATTGGGGTGCCCTTCTCTACTCGATCGCCTTCTTTCCTCATCCATTCGATGAGTTTCCCTGTCCTCATCGAATCGTCCAAGCGCGGCATGGTGACGTCTAGCATAGACGGGTCAGATCTCGCTGCGCGCTCAACTCCAGTGTTCGGCCAAATTAAGTTTCAGAGTCGCCCTAGGCGGGACATTCCTTGAGGATCTGAACAGTGCGACTGGTTCCGATTCTTGTGGCTCCGGCTTCGATCATTTCAAGCGCATCTCTGAGTGTGCGGATTCCACCCGAGGCCTTTACGCCAAGTCGGTTGCCAACCGTTTTCCGCATCAGCGAGACATCAGAAACTGTGGCGCCACCTGCACCGAAGCCTGTCGATGTCTTCACGAATGTTGCGCCTGCCTCTTCGGCGAGCCTGCATGCAAGGACTTTCTCCTGATCGGTCAGGTATGCCGTTTCTATGATGACTTTCACAGGTGATCCTCCGGATGAATTGACCACTTGCATGATGTCGCTCCGAACTGTGGCTAGGTCTTGAGACTTGAGCGCACCGATGTTGATGACCATGTCAACTTCGGCTGCGCCGAGGCCCACGACGATCTTAGCCTCGAACGCCTTGACCTCCGGCAGAGATGCACCGAGCGGAAAACCCACGGTCGAGCACACCTTGACGCCCGATGCTTGCAGCGAACTGACGGCTAGAGGAACCCAGTTTGGGTTCAGGCAGACGGCATGCACATTGTAGGCTCTTGCTTCCTCACACAGCTTCTCGATTCTCTCTCGAGTTGCAGTCGGGTCCAAGAGGGTATGGTCAATCATACTCGCAAGCTCTTTCCTGTGGATGTCCATGTGTGCTGTCCCTCAGTAGAGAGCTGAGAGGTCTGGTATTGAGATTTTGAGGTTCCTACCGGGAGCCTGAGCTTCTCGACGCCAGGACTATGGATATGCAGATCAATGCGGCTCCGAGTCCGCTGCCGAGAGCGAGTTGCTCTCCGAGCATAAGGGTTGACGAGACGATGGCCACGACGACTTCTATCAAGAGAACTATTGCAGCAAGGGTTGCACTCACAAAGCGTTGTGCCCTAGCGAAGAGCAGGTATGGCAGGACCGTGCAGAAGGCTGCGGTGTAGGCTACTGCTCCCCATCCTTCCCAAGGAAGCACGGCACGTGTCATGCTACCCAAGACCAGGGCGAAGGGAGCGGTTGCCATGGCTGTGACGAGCATCACCCATACAACCATTTGAGAGATGTTTGTATCCTTCTTTGAGACCGTGTGTTTGTTCAGCACGAGGAAGAAGGACCACATCCACCCAGCCAGAATCACCAGAAGATCCCCTGTTGCCTGACCGCCGGACAGAGCGCTGAGATCTCCTCCAGTTACGAGTAGAAAGACGCCAAGAGTTGCCAATGGTAGCGCAATGAGGTTCGCGAGGCCCATTGGTTCTCCCAAGAGCCTCCAGCTGACCAGCGCTGTAACAACCACGTTCGATTGAGTCAGAAGTGCGGTCCTCGTCGCTGTAGTTAATGCGATTCCGACATACTGGAGGATGAAGCCTCCACCGTTGAGAACACCAAGGGCCCAGACTCTCCAATCACGAAGCATGTCCGCTCTCGGTCGCTCTCCAGAGCGGAGAAGAACGACGGAGAACACGAATGCCAACAACAGTCTCAGGAAAGCAAACGAATAGGGGTCAACATATTCCAGACCAACTTTCATGGCGACGAAAGAAGTGCCCCAAAGTACACCAGAAAGAGCTATAACGGCTATAGGGTTGCTGACTTTCGAACCCAAATCTGTCGCCTAATCTTGCATGCGCTACGGCCATCCATACTGAGTGAGGGACTGTCGATAGGTTATCGTGCTCGCTTGAGGTCAGGTTTGGCTAGAGCTGTTGTCCGACATCGTATGAGTAGATCGTGTGCCCAAGCAGTTCATTATAGACTACGGACGGTTTCCAGTTGCCAACCTTGAAATCGTGGGAGATGACTTTGGCTCCCTTCTTCAGTTCCTGCTCAAGCTTGGGTCGGAGTCGCTCGTTACCGCTTGTGGTTAGGTAGAGAGTAACGGCATCAGCATCCTTGAGGTCCACACTGAAGAAATCCTCGTGGACCATCTGGACTCTCTCTTCGAGGTTGAGCTTCTTGATCTCCGAGCGGGCCCTCTCGACGAGATCCTCTCTCATTTCAACGCCCACCGTATGAGCGCCGGTTTCCTGAGCCGCCATGATCACGAGTCTGCCATCCCCGGCGCCAAGATCGTACAGTGTGTGTCCTGGCTTCAATGCTGCCAGCTGAATCATCTTCTTGGCAACTTCCACTGGAGTCTGCACAAACGGCGCACAGCTCATTCTTTCCTACCCCGGTGAGGCTAGGTGTAACGCCTCTCGACTTCGTCTCTTTCAGTCTTCGCTGTCTTCGGGACGGACTGTTCTTTCATTCCGGTCCATTTGATGTCTTCTTGAAGAAACTTTGCCGTGATCTCTTTGAAGCTGGCGAATATCTGGTTCAGCTCCTCAAGCGAAAAGGTCTCCATGAACGCGGGGGTCCTCAGCCAGCTTTCCCAACCTCGCACGCTCTCATAGAGAGCGGAATTCAACTTCACTAGTCCTGAGTACAATGACAGTCGATCGGTTGGTTCGAGCTTCTTAAGGTCCGCCAGGACTTTCGCGCGCTCATCGGTCCAAGACAAGACTTGCTGCTCCTTGTTTCAAGCGCCTGCATGAGGAGAGCCCCAATTTAGACTTATTCCTGTCGCAGAACACGAAGAGACTAAAGAGCTACGCTAGGACATCTGTTCTTCAGATTCCTTTCGGGGAGATTGGTCTTGGAGTCGAAGGTCATCCTGTTTTCGTACGATCCGAGCATGGAGCGGGTTTGCGCTGCTTCAATGCGTTCTTGCTACTCTGCGTATCCCAGCTACGACCTGTACTCGTACTCAGATGAGAGCGCCGGAGAGTTTGAGGGAGAGCGACCGCTTGACGATCAGAGAGTCAAATCATTTCTGAGCAAAGCACTCGAACTCGAACATCTGGATGTTCTTGAGCATGCACAGTTGACCTTCGACCTGCAGCATATCTCTCGGGCTTGTACACACCAGCTGGTCCGCCATAGGCTTGCGTCATTTTCCCAGCAAAGTCAACGATATGTGAAGATCACACGGAGTCGTGGCTACGTGACACCGCCGAGCATAGGCAACAACGTTCGTGTTCCGGTCAAGGTCCGCGGAGCGGAGTTGGAGATGACTTTCGAGGATATGATGGATGTTGCGACGCAGATTGAGGAAGGGTTGCTGAGAATGGGGATCAGGGCCGAGGATGCCAGATATGTGCGACCCAACGCCGCCGCGACCAACATCGTCACTTCAATGAATCCACGACAACTGCTGCATGTGATCTCGATGAGATGCGCGCCGGACGCGCAGTGGGAGATCAGGGACTTAGCTTGGGCCATGCTCGCTTGCGCAAAGCTTGTTGCGCCGAACATCTTTGAGACGATTCCCACTGCGAAGGATAGCCGCTATGCGCAGGAGAAGATCGCGAAGCTCGATGCGCCCGTGAAGGAAGCACGAACGACGCTTGAGAAAGCTTCGAGAGGAGATCTGATTGAGATTCCTCTGAGTCAAATTGGCCTGGAACATGCAGTGAGGGCATTCGCAAGGAAGCTGTAACGAACAAGACGATAGAATTCCGAAACGCTATTAGTGCGAACAAACGAATACTAGATCCATGCCAAAGCGAAGAAAGCGCGCCCGAGCGAAACCCAAGCGTCGGGTTCGCAGGCGACCGCGCACATTAAGAGGAAAACTGAGAAGAAACTATCGGGGCGCGAAGAAGAGCGTCAAGAGGAAATTACGTCGGATAAGGCGTAAGCTCTAGACGTACAGAAGAAAACGACGCATTGATCCTGCAGAGCTACTCTTTCTCTAGAATGACTACTTGACATGCTGCGAGTTTCTTGAATCTCTCAGCGTCGTTCTTGTCGCCAACGATAGATCCGTAGTGCATGGGGATCGCGATCTTCGGCTTGATGCGGCTCACGGCCTCTGCGGCCTCCTCTGCTGTCATGACATAAGTGCCGCTGACGGGTAGGCATGCGATGTCCACGTTCATGCCCTCCATCTCCGGGATCGAGTCGGTGTCTCCGGCGTGGTAGATCCTGACGTCGTTGATGGTGACGATAAACCCTAGCATCTCTTCTTGCTTGGAATGGAACGGTTGGCCTGGAGACCTGAACTTGTTCAGGTTGTAGGCGGGGACCGTCTCGACTGACACGTCGTCGACGAGGATCTTCTCGCCGGGCTTCACGGCTCGTATCTCCTTCGCCTTCATTCCGGACAATTGGCGTTTCACCAGAGCAGTTGTGACTATCGTCGTGTTCGGGGTAACTATCTTCTTTATGATGCCTGGACTACAGTGGTCGAAGTGCTCATGACTCATTAGGATGATGCCGGCTTTCTCGCCAGCTTCCATCACATACGGGTCTATGTAGACCGTCTTTGAGTTCTTGATCCTGAATCCGTCGTGGCCGAGCCAACTGATCTTCACACCATGATACTCGAACAAAACCGTCAACCTAGCAGTTCTGAAGTCAGCTTGAGCTGATAAACCCTCTAGCAGCGTCTCCTCCCAACACTGGATGCCAGCTCAAGTTCGTTTTGGGCAAGGGTTTGTATCCATGCCCGCAGAACCACTCTGAGTAATGCTGAGGACGAGCGTGTTGGTGAAGGTGAGATGGGAAAGTGGAATGCGTTTCACTGCCACAACCGAGGAAGGCGATTCCGCCTCGATGGATGCTGATCCTGAGGGGGGCGGCGAAGGGAAAGGATTCCGACCGGTCAAGCTTGTGCTCGCTGCGCTTGGAGGATGCACGGGTATGGACATCATCTGGATCCTGAAACGTCAGAGGCAAGAGGTCACCGGACTGGAGATGAATGTCACAGGAACGAGAAGGAAAAAGGATCCACGATACTATGAGAACGTACAGGTTGAGTATGTTGTCCGCGGACGAAACCTGAGAGATTCCGCAGTCAAGAGAGCGATTGAACTCTCAGAACAGAAGTACTGTTCAGTGAGAGGGATCTTTCGCCCAGAAGTGAAGGTGACCACGAGCTGTCGTATCGAGCAGGAAACCTAGCCAGGCGATTTGGAAAACCTTTTCTTCTCGACAACCTCTCTCGCACGTTCATGATCTCCAACCCCGAGTCACTTCTCTCCGAGCTCAGATCGCTCCCCGGGATCAAGGATGTGGATATCGTACAGTTCCCATCAGGAAAGGAGCTCTGGGTCGTCCTGAGAAACCCGATCGACCTCGACAGACTCCGCAAGGCCTCCGGTAGCCTAGGCTACACGGTTGACAGAGTAGGATCTTTGGCCTCGAAGCTTCCCCGAAGTCTAGCTGAGATGATCTGGGACGGCGTCATGTATGTCGTCGCGAAAGAAGCGCATGGCTGGAAGAGATTCGGATTCACTCGTTCATCAATGGCGACCGCCAAGATCGCGAGAGATCTTGTGACAGGAGACACAATCTATCATGTCAACAACGATGAAGGACTTGCTATCCTGCGAGACTACCTAAAGGACTGAACAGGCAACCATTCTAGGTGCCATGGAAGACACGCACGTACAGCGTTCACCTGAAGCACACATGGCATTGCGAAGGAGTAGATGCTTGTTTTCGGAAGAATTATCAGTCTCCGGGAACGCTCAGGCTTGGTTAGATGCCGGGGTTGCCTAGAAATACGTGAAGAACGTGTTGGGCAGCCAGGTAAGGCGTCGGCTTGCTAAGCCGATGGTCTTCGGGCCTCGTGGGTTCAAATCCCACCCCCGGCGCATAATGTTTCATGCTTTCTGAGCTGATCTTCGGCTGCGTTTGAGCTGAGGTTGCGCTTTCTTGCTGCTTGTTTCTTGCTCTGTTTTTCAATTTGTTCGAGCGTTTAAGACTGGCAACTTCCAGTAGCACCGTGCGAGTGTGCATTGGCGTGGTGGCCCCACGACGACGGTTTGTAGCTAGGCCACGGCGCGGCCCGACGAATCTCCAGCAACGTCGCTAGACAAGATCGCAACCATACAGCCCAATACGCCTAGAAACACCCAATCCATTCATGGACAGGCACAATTGCCTGACCCATTCTCTCTTCGAACAAGGGAAAGAGGTCTGGTGCCAAGACGTGTAGTGCTTTAGCGGCTGACACGGAACTGAATGTTTCCGGGCTCCTTTTCTTTGGCGGCCTTCTCAGGTTCCGTCATTCTGAGCTGTTCTTTTTCTACTTCTGTTCATAGCTCTCGTTGTCTCACTACTGCTATTGTTACTGCTTCCAATCATGGTGATGTTACTCCTCGTAATCATCACCATCATCCTCATCTCCGTCATCCTCTTGATGATCTTCATTACTCCGATTCCATCGATTTCTGCGATTCCGGTCCTGCCTGCTTTTCCGGCAACGATCTCCATCGTGCCCAATGCGACGATTGTCGCGTTTGCCTGTGTCTTGATTGGAGTTTTTGTGCCCGATCGGCGATTGAGGTTTTTATATAGTGGCCATACTATAATATTATAGTGTCCGAGCTATACAAGGTGCCCGCCCATGGACGAGACAACATTCAGGATATTGGATACCCTGTCGAGGCAGCTAGGGAATCCTCTCTCCATATACCAGCTGACTTCGAGGATTAAAGAATCTCACGGCAGAGCCTACTATGCGAACATCTACCAGAAGCTGCACGCGCTAGCCAAGGAAGACATAATCACCCTCAGGAAAGTGGGCAGGTCTTCGATTGCTGGCCTCAACTTCGCAAACTACCTCCTCATAGATTTGCTCACCGAGATGGAGCTCAGGAAGAAGCGGGAGTTCCTGTCGAAAGCGAAGGCGATGCAGATTCTCCTAATGGATTTGGAGGAAAGATGCAGGAAGTCCGATCCGGTGGTATCAACGTCTCTCATAAATCCGGAAAGGAACTTCAGGCTCAACAGGGCCGAGCTGCTGATTCTCATGCGCAACTCCAAAGATGCGGGCACACTGGACGAACTCGTATCGATTTACGCAACGATGCGGGAGCTCCAGAGTGCTCACAACATTCGGCTTGACTTCATCGCGCTGACGACTAGCGACTTCACCCGGCAGTTGGGATCCGAGGAAACCAATCCCATCCGGGAGATGGTGTCAAACGAGATCGGTTTCTACTCCCCCCAGGCATTCTGGACCGAGATGGCTGAGGCTGCGCGGAAGCTGAGAACGATAAGGCTCGAAGAGCATGAAACGAATCCTGCAAAGATAGCTGAGAGGGACATCGTATACAATCTCGCGAGGTTCGGCTACAAGGAAATCGGGCCTCAGATTTCGGAGGGAAGGAAGATCTGCATCGAGTACGTAGCCACATCGCTCCTGATGCAGAACGACGCAAGACGCATCGAGGCGATTCCCGTAATGCTGGCAAAGAAGGAGGCGAACTACAGGTTGTTCATCTTTCTTTCGCAGAAGTATGGCGTGTCAGGCAGGCTGCTGGGGTTGCTGAAAGCCTTGAACGGCATCAAGCCCACCAAAGAGACAGGTGATGCAATCGCACTGCTGCAAGCCTTGAGGACAAAGGAAACGAAGGCAGACCAGAAGAGTATCGAGGAGAAGATGAGGTTGTACAATGCTATTCGATAAGAGCACGCTGCTCGGATTTCTTGAGGAAGTGGATAAGGAACTGAAGAGAAGCATTACGCTCGTGGCAGCCGGCGGGACTGCGATGACTCTGCTTGGTGTGAAACCGTCCACAATCGACATCGACTTCACCATTCCAGACAAAGACTACGACGAGTTCGAGAGCGCGCTCAACATCATCCCGCACGGGTTCAGAGTGGACCGCTGGAAGGACGGAATGGTTTTCAGCCAAGTGCTGCCCGAGGACTACATGGAGAAAGCCATAGCAATCAAGACGCATCTGAAGAATATCACTCTCAAAGCTCTGAATCCAGTGGACATAGTCGTCACCAAAATCGGGAGACTCGACGAGAGGGACATTCAAGACATCGAAGCCTGCATCAAGGAATTCAAGCTGACGAGACGCCAAGTATCCGAAAGGGCCTCACAGGTGCATTACATCGGCAACGAAGAGAACTACAAGGTCAACCTGAGGCATGTACTGGAGAGGTTCTTTCACAAATAAGCCAGTCCGCTTCTTCCTTCACGATGTCCTTCAATCTGGCAACTTCATGATATCTTCATTTGTCGGCAGGGTTGAAACATGCTCCCATCGCTGAGTTATCCACTGCTTCACTCATTGGCAGTACCTGGTCATGGATTTCTTCTGCACGAGGTCCTGTATCTCAAATAGGCGTCTGCCGGTCTATGTGCAGCTAGAGTCATCGATTCACCTCACCTACCGGAGCTCGAGGAATATTCCCACATCGCTGAGAAAGGAATCGAAGACGAGGAGTCAGAAGGGTTGACTGATCACGAGCTTCAGCCGAATGATCTACGGATTCACTCTAACATGAGAAACGTCAGAAAGCTGGTCTTGAGCTGGACTGCGGCTCGTACTGAGCTTGGTTTCAGGTATCGTCTAGCTCAGATTCGGCTTACTTGAGAGTTTTAAACGCGGGTTTGTACCTAACCCCCGGCGCTTCCTGAATCTCTGATTCAGAGGAGCCGGCTTGCTGTAGCGTTCACTTCTTGTGTTTGCGCTTCGCTGTGGTTCTTGACTCGTATTCTTCGGCGCGTGCCTCGATGAATTCTTTGACTTTCTCTTCACTGAACTTCCTGGCTTCCTGCTGCTTCTGTAGCTGTTCCTTGATTTTCCTTAACAGGTCTTCCATGGTGTATGGTTTCACGAT
>JALHTB010000051.1 GCA_022865625.1 Candidatus Bathyarchaeota archaeon | reverse complement strand
AGTCTCAGTCATAGTGGACGGAAGCCAACAAGGAACCATCCCAGGAGGGGGAACCAAGAGCTTCAAGGTCGACAAGAGCAAGGCACACACCTTCCAAGTTGACTCTGAGATCAAAGGCCAATGCTCCTCATACGAAAACAGAGAGGTCTGCAGTAGGCACAAGTGCGAGAACAGTGTCTGGAACCTAGACGTTGTATCAACGCAGAACTGCCAGACCGTTCCGGTCTGCTATGAGGTCTGGTATTGTGACCCGTGGAATCCGGGATGGTGCTGGTGGGACTACTACTGCAACTATGAGCAGCAATGCTGGACAAGCACCGAACTGACCGACAAGGGACACACCTTCGAATTTTACACGGAACACGAAGTGGCGGTCAGTGACGTCCACGGACAGAACGTAGACAACTGGGTCAGGGATGGTGGAAGCATTACCCTCTCTGCGCAACAGTCCGTTGCAACTATAGACGAAAGTGACGTGAAAGAGAAGGACGTCTTTCAGGCTTGGATCGTGAACGGGGCTCGAATGACGAGCAGAGACCTGCCCCTCAAGATAGACAAACCATACTACGCCAAAGCGGAATACGCTACGGAGACTCAGGTCAGAGTCAAGGTGACTTCAGATTACGGCAACCCCACCATTGACAACCCCGACGGCTGGTACATGAAAGGGCATGAAGCAACCGTTTCAATCGAGAAGGAACTCCCAGCGGACGGGGTCATGGGAGCATTGGGTGGAAGGAGGATATTCGTTGCGTGGCGCAGCCCACAGGGGGTCGAGTCCAAGGAGCCGACCTTCACGTTCTCTGTGCAACAACCAACGACTCTTCGGGCAGAATGGAGGGCCGACGACTCGATGCCCATCACAATCCTATCCGCCCTTGGAATAATCATTATCGCAGCATTAGCCGTGTTCGTCTTGTATAGCAGAGGGGTCTTCAGATCAAAGGCGGCAAAAGCAGAGCCAACGGAGCTGGAGAAAGCAAAGGCGGAGATAGAGAGACTGAAACAGGAACAGGAAGAGATGAAGAGACCCGCAAAGAGGAGACTCGCAAGGAAGAAGAAACCTCCGCCCCCGGCAGCGGGAACTACAAGCACGTGACTAGTGTCCCAGCAGAAAAGACCGCTCGTGAAGTTACATTAGGCGCGTCATCCGAGCGTAGTGGAAAAGGTAGAGCTGAGCATATCCAGCCCATGACCTGTATCGTTCCCGGAGAAACCTCGCCACCTTGTCGGTGCTGACACTAGCACCTTCAAAGTACAGCTTTCGCACGGTTCTGTGAATCCAGATATCCACAGGAGCAGCTTCAGTCTTTCCTAGCCCGTAAAGAAGAGAACAGTCTGCCACACCCCCCTTTCACGGCGGCCCGCGATTCCGGTTGCCTCATCGTGAGGACGCCGGCAAGAAACCGCAAATCTGATTACGGCTTCTCCTGCCCCACCTGCTTCCGGAAATACAGAGTTGAAGCCGCAGGCAAACAATGCCGAATGTGCGTCGCACACGTCTCAAGAGAAAGACGGCTAGGAAAGAGAAGGCAGTGAAGAACACCAAACGCAATCCAGAAACAAGGAACCCAACCTAGCCATAGACCGGAGAAAGCTATTAGCTAAGAGATGCGAATGCCAAGTATGGGGTAGCAACAGGCGAGGACCCATGACAAGACGATCTCTTGAATTCTCCTCCGTCATCAGTAAAGAGGGAAGCTGGTATGTTGCGAACTGCCCCGAGCTCGAGATCGCCAGCCAAGGCGAAAGTGTAGAATCGGCTTTGGAGAATCTCAGAGAGGCTATGGAGCTCTACCTTCAAGATGAAGACGCGAGAGTTCATCCCACTCACGGGTGAACTCAGAAGAGGCGAGTCTTGCGTGCATAATGGAACAGGTAGAGTTGCACATAGCCGGCCCAGTGTCCGTATCGCTCACGCAGAAAACTTGCCACTTTTTCAGTGCTCACTCTGGCGCCGTGGAAGTACAGCTTTCGTACGATTCTGTGAATCCAGATGTCCACCGGAGCGGCTTCCGTTTTGCCGAGACCATAGAGGAGGAAGCAGTCCGCCACCTTCGGCCCGATTCCAGGCAAATCCATCAGCCGCTCCTTGACCTTCTCATAGTCTTGACTTCGCAGGTCCTCGAGGTCTAGTTCTCCGTCCCTCACTCTGCGGGCTGCCTCAATCATGTACTTCGCTCGGTATGTGACTCCGGTATTCTCGAGTTCTTGCACGCTTGTGGACGCGAGCGCCT
>JALHTB010000050.1 GCA_022865625.1 Candidatus Bathyarchaeota archaeon | reverse complement strand
TCAGACATGCAAGAGCATCAGACCGAGACACCTGTCAAGAAGACATGACGGAAGCGAGCGGACCCCCGGAGAGGAGCGCGTCGGCAGCAATCACAACCACTTTCTATTGTCAGACTACGAGCGGACTTGGCAGAATTGTCTGATCCATGAGCGGGACGGACGTGATGGGGAACTGTGGGATAAGCTGACCTCAGCCAGCGCGGAAGCTAATGCGCCGGATCCAAAATTCTCTTGGGAGAAATGCCTCCGCGGCCGACGAAGCATAACGCATGATTTCTCCCTTATCCGAGGGCTCAAATTGCGACGCTCGCACCATGAGACCCACACACACAAATCAAACGAACGACACGTGACGGTTCAAATTCGGACGCCCGCACCAAGGGACCCACACACACAAAATCCAAGAACTTCAACAGTGAGGGGCAGGGTTCTCGTTTGGATTCAGACTGGTTCTTTATTCATTTGATTCTCCACGGTCGCTCTCTTCTCCAAGAAACTTGACCTATTCATGATTCCGTTGAAGACGTGGTCAAGTACGAATGCCGCCCACTCGACATACTTCCGTTCTTGTTGCTCTTCCGGGTCCTTTCTGCCATGGAACAGGTTGCACCTTATCCTGTATATGACCTCCAAGACTTCCCCGAAAGACTCTTCATCATTCAAGCAAACATACTCGGGTGCTGTTCTGTGAGTGGGAATCTTGACGCTTTTCATCTGCAGCAGTTTCTTGTTGAACTCTGGGTCCTGCCTGTGCTTCTTGAACGAGTCAACTAGTCTTGGGTCTGTTTTCAACCGGTTTTTCATATCGCTGTCATTGCTCTCTATTCCAGTTACGTATGAGCCCCAAGCATTGAAGGCCAACCAGAGACAAACGAAATTGTCAAAGGGGTCGTTCACTAGGAAAGTGCCAGGTTTGGCACGGGCGTACCATCGGCGAATCAAGCTGTTCAGAGATTCGATGTCTGCCATGCTATGCATTTGAAGTCCGAGCTTCAAATAGCTTCGTTTTGTCCCAAAGTTCTAGAATGTCACGTCTGCACGAGTTCAGATATTTGAACCGTCGTTCGCCGTCGTTTGAGGTTGTGTGTGGGCCTCGTGGTGCGCACACACCAGTCGGGTTCGATTCTGCACTGAATATTGGCATCACAAGTCGTAAGCGACCCCAGCGATGTTATGTTCCAGATCAGTGAGTGGTTTTCCCAGAATCCGTCTGACAAATGAGTGAGGATGCACCCACCAAAGTCGCGTTTCCCATATCACTTCATGTATCGGTTTGTGGAAGACTCGGGCTTCACAAGTGACTATGGCGGACAGGTTGAACCCACTTTCTTGTTTGAACTCGTAAGCGAGTCCGGAACTATACCGTAAGAGATCTCGCATCATGAATCGTTCCATCCTTGACCGGTCCTGTTCTTCATAGTATGAGTAATCGGATGTGATATCGTCCCACACTGCTGACGGATTTGAGACAATGAAGTTCCAACTTGCTTGTACTTTCTCGACTGCGGTGTCGTCGTCAGGAGCGTAGGGATTATATCTCAAGAGCATTTGTCGCTCTGACACGGAGCTAGAAGGATCTTCGGTCTCGATGACTAGCACAAAATGACCCAAGTGCCCATCTTCACACCTAGGCAGAAGCAATGGATACATCTGCACTTGGGGATTCTTCAAATCAATCACGCCAACGTAGTAATCCCAGCTCTTGCCGAAGGCTTGTTTGACCTGCATGAACAGGTCTGGATCTTTGTAGTCCGGCGTCGTTGTCACATCGATTGCCGCGGGCCTATTTCGAATTATGGCTCTGAAGTCAGAATGAAGGCCTGCAGCTGACTCTGGCACTAGTTTCTGAGAGTCGAACTCCATAGAGTAGTATAGGAGTTCAGCTCTTAGACCCGTAATAGCTCCCTTGTTCACGATACCAAGCCGTTCGATACAGGCTTCCATTGACTGTGCGGCGGTATCGTACGCTTTCTGTCTGTCCTTAGTGGATTTCCATTCGCGATTGAAGGCATCGATGGCTCTACGTTTGCAGAGGTCTCCTTTGTCAACAAAGCCAAGTCCAACAGGGGCAACACTCATCCCTGACTTCTTTCTCGTCTCCTGATTCCCTCCAAGCTCAACCTATGGATGAATGAGCTATTCAGAAAGGCGTTTCTTAGAAATTAGTGATTTATAGCGGTCGCCATGGCGTTCTGCTTCATTGGTTGGCCGTATTAGTACGTCCTCTGGATACTGAATAGACCTGTAAGCGCGTCCAGTGAAAACCGTCTGGGAGGAGTAGTTGTGTGTGTGCGCACCACGAGACCCATATGCAGAACTATAGAGCACCCACGTATGCGTACAACCTACTGACTTTCATGTCTTTCAGGGGTGCATAGCGGCAGTAGCCGTCATACAATTGCAGACCCTCACATTTTACGATGACAGGCGGGATGACAGCGCTGAACTTCTGTATAGTCTGCCGAAGCTCTCTACTGCGTTTTGGGAGATCATTCATGAAACTGCGCCGCGTTTGGGAGTCGACGTAGTTCACGATGCTGCGTTTCAGTGCGATTCGGTCGGTTTCCAGTATCTCGAGAACCCATTTCCGGCTTGCTAGCGTTGTCAACCATGACCCATGAGGTCTCTGTGTTCTCTTCTCACGTCCTCCTCCCATTCCTTCCGAATCTCGGTATTGATGTAGTCGTGGATTCCTTCAGGATCCTCAATGACCCAATATGTTACACCTTCAAGGCGCCGGATTGGTGTCAGCAAAAGACTTCGATGAAAACAACGAACCTTGGCGTATTTATTCTGAACCAGGCAGAGCCATAATTCATCTGTACACATTAAGAAGGATTAATCATCGTCGCGCGCCAAGAGAGCCACACACACCATTACGAAACAAACGACGGTTCAGACAACTACACATGCATCAAAGCACACAAATGCGACGATAGATATACGGATGGAAAGTACTGTCATGCTATCGTTTAGGAGGACTCTCTCGAAAAGAATTCAGACAGTCTGGGCGTTTCTTCGACTTCACTCCATCTTTCAATGAGTGCTTGTATTCCCTTTCTAAGATGGACAATTCCGATATCTGGGTCGATCTTCCATTTCTTCTGCTTGCTGATTACGAATCGAAAATCAGGATCTTTTTCGACAAGGGATAGAATCTTACCAATACATCCCTTTAGGGAGTCCTTCTCTCCAGCATCAAGATAGTCATGAAAAGGATGAGCCCTAAGGAGAGCATCCTCTTCAGTGAACTCCAGGTTCTTTGCATGCATTTCGAACAATACTGGTGCGATCTCCTCGAGGATGTACGAGTTCCGATCATCAGCTGAGAAGGGGTAGAAGCCAGTCGGTATCTTGGAACAGAGGTTGACGCCCTTATCAAAGACCGTGTTGAGGTTCTCATTCTTGAACCGATTCGGTCCTTTCTTCTGTATTAGCAGGCCATCGAGAATGATGATCGGCAGCCCGTACTTGTTCTTGTCTTCAGCCTCAAGCAGTTTGCTTTCGTTCTTGTGCATGCCGGCGAAGCTCACGTCGAGTACGAGATTTCTCGATTCGAGAGAGGTGATGTTTGCCGCGATAACGTCATCTGAAGTGAGTTTCGCGTATCTCTCGGCTTGGAAGCGTTTGATGCCTCCTGATTTGCAGTCAACGAGTAGCAGATTCTTTTCAGCATCTCCTCTGATGGACAAATCTGGGTTGACTGTTTCGCCGGCGCGATTAGGAAACCTTAGTCCAATGCACTCAAGCTGATACCCTAGTTGGAATAGGGGGAGTGGTACGCCTTTCTCCTTTCTTGTCAAAGAAATTACTGCATTCATCAGTAAGGTGTGATCACATAATCGGCTGGTCATAACCGATCAACTGACTCCGTGCATCGAACGTAGACTGTAGGTTCGTGAAGAGTCTCGTCACCACGTTGGCGCATGCCTCAGCTTGGAGGTAGATTGTCATCTGGGCAGGTTCTATCTCGAAATCAATGCGGCCACCGGAATGAAGATCAACTGCTTTGACCTTCATACGGTCCGGCTCTAGTTCTTTTGTCACTCCCCAAAGGCGGAAAGGTTGTCTAGTGGAAAACATGTTTTCGATGAAATCCCTAAGGTTGCCTATTCGTCGTTCGAAGACTATCTTCAACGCCTCACCGTCAAACGCCATTCCATGAGGGAGTGGTTTGTAAGAGAATCTGTAGTCGGATTCGAGAACATTCAGAAGATTCTGATAATAGGTCTGCACCTTGCTTAGAACAGAGAAGTGACTGTCTATTGAATCGCCTCGTATCGCCATGATGCGTCCGTTCGACGAAACTTGTTCCTTCACGTAACCTTTCTCGAACTCGACGATGAGTCCGATCCCATTAAGAGAGAGCCCTCCTTCAATGCGCTTGTTCTTCTTGAGTTGATCGATCAGCTCTAATGCAGCAGATCCCCAGAAGCGCATCGTCATATCTTCCACATCGCTTTCGGCTCCAGCTTCAGGAAACCGATTTCTGTATCTGAGACTGAATCCGGCACTTGTCTTGCCAAATGCAGCGACCGTCTGCAGGCTGTTTGAGGAGAGCCACGGCAAATCTATCATGCTGTTGTCTTTCTCAGTCATGTTTCGAACATTCTCGTTCATCTCTGAAGCCGCACCTATGGAATGGAGAATCCACAGTCGAGGGTTCGCTATGTCAAGGTAACCAGCCAGGGCACCATGGAATACGATGTTCCATAGCGTTGAATCCTCGGATCTAGCGAACTCAAAAGCACCTCGTGTTGAGACAGCATAGTCCTCGAACAATACGTTAGCCTCAAGGATCTGAGACTTTGTACGTTTTCGGGCTTCTTCCGTCTCTTCCTCTTCCGCTGGCACGCGGTCCTCGACTTCTGTCTCAGTGATCAGGTTTTCCTGCAGGATTTCTCGCAAGTGACGGCGGTTCTTTACCGGCACGTCGGGCACCAAAAAGACCTCTTCAACAACAAGTTGATTTTAGCACTTCGCGATGATTAAAGAGTTGCGGGAAACCACGCGATCCAGTCAGCTGGAAATGGATGCGAGAGTAAGCCTTCCCGCATGATGCTTCTCTTTCTGAGGACGGAACGTCTACGACCGGCGTGGAGCAACGATGCGACGTGCCACTGAGGGATACGTCCTGAGCTGACGACGGCTTCTAGCGCGTTTGCGCAAGTAGTGAAGCGTGCTCTCTCCAATTCCCAGCCTTCGTGCTTCTGCCTGCGAAAGAGAGAGGACACGTCCGCGAAGATCCCCATCATCCGTTTTGTTTAGAGCAGGAGATGGCTCTGGGAAATCGAGCTTACCAATGCGACCACCAAGGAAGCGCCCGAATTCCTCTGCTTTGTGTTCGATAACGGTATCCCACTTGAGTGTACGGCCCTTGTAGCTGACGCCTACGTTGAATCGTTCACGAAGAAGATCAAGAAAGCCTCGTTTTGCCTCGATTTGGAAACGATAGCGATAATCATCGCCTGTGAAATAGAAATGCGGCAGATCCAACACTCCTGACTCAAACGCCTCCACGACAGTCACATCGGCTATCCAACGAAAAGGCTCCTGAAGATCATACACGAGCGACTGCTTCGTCCGACAGCTGCTCGACTCATGAAGGTAGCCAGGTGAGGGCTCCGACCCTTCAGCAATTGCGACTCTCCCCTATTCGCTTTCAGGTACAGACAAACGAGTCGACAAGTCAAATCGTGTTTTGTCGTTTCTTATGGTTGGAGGATTTCTCTGGCTAGGATGAGTCTTTGGATCTCGCTGGTGCCTTCGACGATCTCAAGCACTTTTGCGTCGCGGTAGTAGCGTTCGAGCGGGTAGTCCTTCGTGTACCCGTACCTGCCTAGGACCTGAATTGCAGAGCCAGAGCACCCTACCCATATTGAGGATTGAGCTGCGTTCCTTTTTTCGCTAATTGGTGAATGGTTCTTAAGAGAAAAGTGAATAAATTCGCTAGATTCGCTAAT
This sequence comes from Candidatus Bathyarchaeota archaeon, assembly GCA_022865625.1. Next base: position 7,105 of record JALHTB010000050.1, on the reverse strand, counting down.
AAGTGAAACCCTTAAAAGGGTCCAGTGAAAATATTCACTGTCTGAATCATGACGCATGTTCAAGTTGAGGAGGCACTTGAGAAGGCCCTCAGCGAACAGTATCCACATGCAGGTCTGGACAGATCGATTAGGACGGCCTCAGGCGGCACTGTCGACATGGTCCTAACGCTCCCTGAGAAGAGAGTCGCCTTTGAGGTAAAAACGAGCAACTTCTACGACGGCCTGGGGAGAATGATTCTCTGGGCGAAAGAATTCGACGGAGCCTACCTAGTCATCCCAACGCAAATGCTTCCTTCGCGTGAAGCACTTGCTCGAATACCCTCTGAAGTTGGATTGATCAGCTACCAAATTCTGGACAGATCTGCCAGTTTCGAGATTGTGCGGCAAAGCGCTGGTCCCGGACTGCTGGAGCCTCTTTTCAAAGCGGAGGTGGGGCCAGCCCCCCAAGTCTCAAGGCTTGTTAGGACTTCTCTCGTATCTCCAAAGGCACTGAGAGTAGTAAGATACCTGATTCACCATAAATCTACAACTCAAACCCAAATTGCGAACGATACGCGAGTATCTGCAGGAATGGTAAACAAGGTTGTCTCTGCCCTCACGCAACGTGAACTGGTGTCATACAGAGGAAAGGATCTGATTCTGTTTGATGTCTGGAAGCTCCTGAACGAAATCTCATGGAATAGGCCACTCAAGAGCTTGAAGAAGGGAGAAATCCATGTACGCGATGTCAAGTCGACCCAAGAACTCGAAGCGAGACTCGTGCAGCTCTGCAAATCCGATGACATAAGATATGCCCTGACGCTATTCTCTGGCGCAAGCAGATACATCGGATATGGGATGAAGTACGACTCAGTCCAGGCATACGTGGAACGAGAGAGCGCCCTCTTCGAAAAACTAGAACGGCACGGCCCCGAAGCCGGCGAGGGGAAAGTCTTGGAGATCTATGAGATAGACACATGGGACATAATCGAAGAGGCGGAAACCATCGATCGTATGGTTGTGTGCTCTCCGGCTCAACTTATCATGGACCTTGTCTCCTACGGCCACATCGGTCGAGATTGGGCTGTGAAACTGTACGAAGCAACTACGTCCGTATCCGCCAAGGAAGCCCGGTGAGGCGTTGATGGCACAAGCGGACATAGTTCGCAGGGAATCTCTCGCAGAGCTGAGGAAGCTTGGTGCATGGTTTCACTCCAAACATGGTCTGACAATTGTACTTCTTGGAGGGTGGGCAGTCTACTCGTACAACCCCTATGTAGGCTCCTTCGACATTGATTGTCTTGGTCCAGACGACCCATTTACTCGCTACCTTAACATCTACATGAGGCAAAACGGATACGTGCTTGAGCCAGAATCTCCTTTTGGTGCTGCGTCAGAATGTTGGAGAAAGCCTATCCTCGTCGAGAAGACCGAAATCGGTTCCATATACATTGATGCCTGCGATTTTGAGTTCAGGAACTTCTTCAAAGAAGACCCGACAAAGGAGATTCCTTACAATCTCTGTACTAAGAAAGAGCTCCTGCGACTCCGCCCGATCAGTGGCGAGTACTTCTACGTTCCAGTCAAAGAACTGCTGTTCTTGTACAAGACGAAAGCCGCACGGGACAGAGAGTATCTTGTTACCAATGCCGGCATGTCTACGGGAGGTCTTGAGCGTCTAAGAGGAAAAAGGGACAAAGACTACTCGGACCTCGTCGCCTTGCTCGACCCAAGGGCGGGAGAAGCAATGAATGGCTTCGTCTTAGGCGATCTGATCCGAGAACATCGTATTTCCTTCGTTGTCGACACGATATCCAATATTCCCAGTCATCCGGCGACAAGAGAGTACTGTCTAACAAGATCCACTAATGAATCAGAAATCCGCGGGTGGATTGACAAGATAACCCGGGATTCTGGGCTTTAAGTAATCCCTAGAATTGGAGGATTTCTTTGGCTAGGATGAGTCTTTGGATCTCGCTGGTGCCTTCAACGATTTCGAGCACTTTAGCGTCGCGGTAGTAGCGTTCGAGCGGATAGTCCATCGTAGGCCCGTACCCGCCTAAGATCTGGATTGCGCGTCGTGTGGCTTCAACGGCGACTTCGCTTGCGAACACTTTCGCCATCGACGCTTCCTTAACGAAGTCTTGTTGCTGATCCCTAAGGTACGCGGCGTGGTATGTGAGCAGCCGTGCCGAGTGAATCTGAGTCAACATGTCCGCAAGCATCCACTGAATAGCTTGAAACTTCCCAATCAGTCGGCCGAACGCCTTCCGCTGTTTTGCGTAGTTGGCTGCGATGTCGAATGCGGCTTGGGCGAGTCCGACGCCGCCGGCGGCGACGCCTATCCTCGACTCGTTAAGTGTCATCATGGCGATCAGGAATCCGTCGCCTTCCTTGCCTAACACGTTCTCTTTTGGAACGCGGCAGTTCTCGAAGACTAGCTCGGCGGTGCCGGTTCCCCTGAACCCCATAACTTCAATCTTCGAGCCCACCCTGAAGGGTGACTTTCTCTTGTCAACCAAGAACGCTGTAACCTCTTCACTGTCCTTTCCGGGTGTCTTTGCGAAGACGAGAGCAAGATCTGCAACCTCTCCTTGCGTTATGAAAGTCTTCGTCCCGTTCAGGACGTAGTGGTCGCCTTCCTTGACGGCCTTCGTCTCTATCGACGCCGCGTCAGAACCAGCCACGGGCTCGGTGAGGCAGAAGGCGCCGATTCGTTTGCCGGTCGCCATGTCGCGCAGGTACGCCTCCTTCTGTGTGTCGCTTCCGAATCGTGCGATTGGTGCGGCTGTGACGGCGGCTTGGATGCCGATGAGTGCGGAGGCGGACATGCTGACTTTGGCGATCTCTTCTGCCGCGACTGCGGAGGATAGGAGGTCTAGGCCGGTTCCTCCGTATTCTGGTGGGGTGCACATGCCGAAGAGTCCTTGCTCCGCCATCTTCTCGAAGAGATCCATCGGATACTTGTTCTCGCGGTCGATTCGGTCCGCGATAGGGGCGATCTCCTTCTCAGCGAACTCCTTCGCCATCCGGCGTATGGATTCAGCCTCAGGCCGGAACTTGATCTCCCACGACTCGATCATGTAGACTGAGTGGCGCGTTTGATGTCCTTAACATCTTTGGCAACCTGCGCCCTCGCGAGACGGCTACGTCGATGGCGGAGACTTGTAGGATAGAAAAAGGTGGGAAAGGTGGAAGGAACTTGCCGCCCTCAGAGTTAAGGCAGTGTCTGGGTCGAGTTTGTGCTTGTTGCTGTTGCGGTGGAATTCGAGAATGTGACGGTTATTGTCTCAGTCACTGTCACGATTGGCAGAGTCTCTGTTACGGTTTGCGTTGTGGTCTCTGTTAGGGTTTGGTTGCTCGTTTCGGTGACTGTTATTGTTGAGGTAGTCGCTGGCTCGGTTATGGTTTGTGTTGCAGTTTCCGTTACGGTCTGGTTGCTGGTCGCGGTGACGGTTACGGTGTTGTCTTGGATTTGCGTGACGGTCTCTGTGACCGTTTGGTCTTGGGTTACTGTTACTGTGACGGTGTCGTCGTCGCTCTCAGTAGTGGTTGTGTTTGTGGTAGGCATCGTAACGGCTACTTGGCCCTTGAGAGAGAGGAAGTACAGTGAAGATAGCTTGCTTTCCTTGCTGTCGAAGACTACGGTGTCGCCTTGAGTGTTGCCGTGGAGGATGAGTTCGAGCTTCTTGCCCGCGTCGCTTGTCTTGGCGTTGATCTCGATCTTGCCTTTCTTGTTGACCTCTCCATCGCCGTGGGTTATTGTGTAGGCCGCTAATCCGATCTGTAGGCTGCCAGCAAGGTCGTCTAGTTTGAGTTCTCCGTTGCCCTTGGTTTGGACTGAACCGGTTAGTGTCAGGGTCGTGCTGGAGAAGGTGTTGCCAGGCTTGCCTTTCGCGTTGGGGAATGCTTGCCCGTCTGCTTTGATGGATATCGACGCGTTTCCTAGTTGTGGCTTCTCGAGTGTCATTGTTGGGTAGAGTGCTAGGATTGATGCTGTCAAGAGCACAAGAGCAATTCCAAATCGTCGTTTCTGTGTGGTCATGTCTTCCACTTTTCTGGTAGTTAGATGGCATGGGCGTTGGGTATATTAGCGTTCCGAACACGGAACAGTTATGTACCATGCATCAGAATGCGACCGCCTGCCCAATCATATGGGCGCAGACCCCCAGAGCCCGAACAGAATGAATCCTGCCGACGGTTCGATTCACGACGCCAGCAACAAGCGACCCACACAGAAAAGAAATCTCACTACTCGTACTTCAGCGCCACTACCGCGTTCATCCTTGACGCCCGCCACGCTGGGTAAAGTCCTGCTAATACCGCGATTCCGATCGGGAAAAGCAACGAGAAGGCTATCAGTTCAGGGGTGAAGACGGGGGTGAACGTTGTGCTGCTACTAGTTCGACCAGGCCCGGACATACTAAATCCACCAGACATAGGCATGGCACCTCCGATGACAAAAGACAGGACATAACCAAGTACGGTGCCTCCGACTCCCCCGACGATGCCGCTTAGAATTGCCTCCGAAAGGAACATTCCCATAATCTGCTTAGGCCTATATCCTAGAGCTTTCAGGATGCCTATCTCTCTTGTTCTCTCCATCACCGAGACGAACATGGTGTTGGTTATGCCAACTGCGGCTACAAACAATGACACGGCGCCTATGCTTCCCAGAAACACGGTCATCTGCGAGGTGATCGATTCAACGCTTGATAGCATAGAGCCAGCGTTCATCACTCGAACCTGCGTACCGTAGTAGCTCTCTATCTCTTGTTGGACCGTTGTGACATCCCCAGCAGTATTGGTCATCACGTACAACCCGCTGAAGTACTGGGTCTTGAGGAGAATCTGAGCGGACTGTAAGGAGATGAAGATTGTCTCATCAATATTCGAGAACAGCATTCTTCCATACTCTGAGAAAATCCCTTTCACCAAGAAAGTGAGGCTGCTACTCGTTGAACCTCCGAGAGTAATGGAAATCATTTGATTGAGGGTCAGTTGATCACTTGATCCCGTTGGAAACGCAATCGAGTAGCCTACAGCGGCCGCGCTTGGATCATATGAGTCAGGTAAACTGCCGCTGTTGAGGCTCAGCCCCTTGTACATGGTGAATAACGCGTTTGTGTCAACGCCTATGAGTTCCCCTCCTATTGAATTACTCCCGTATGAGATTGTGGCACGCTGACTGTAATACGGGATGACATCGGAGACGCCTTGGAATGACTTTATCGTATTCACATCTTGCTGAGAGAGTTGATAGTTTTGCGTACCGCTGCTGCTTCCCCCGAAGAATTGGCGAGCCGAGCTGACAGTGAGGGTATTAGCTCCGATTTTGCCGACTTGAGCTTGGACTCCAGCGCTTAGACCGCTTGAGCTTGCGATGAGAGCCAAGATTATCGCCGAGCCAATCATGATTCCAAGAATCGTGAGAAGGCTTCGCAGTTTTCTATCACGAAGCGCTTTGAATGCGAGTTTGAATATGTCAGATGTGCGCATTTTGCATCACAATCCTGTGTAGGAATCCATTCGCTGAAGATACTGCTCTTTCTCAATCAACCCATCTTTGATGGTAATCATGCGATTGGTCATATTAGCAACGTCTGGATTGTGGGTCACTAGGACGAACGTGGTCCCAAGCGTCTTGTTAACTTGAACAATGTAGTTGAGAATCTCGATAGTGGTCTTCGAGTCCACGTTTCCAGTCGGTTCGTCACCAAGAACGAGAGCAGGCTGAGTAACGAGCGCCCGAGCGATGGCTACACGTTGCTGCTCTCCACCGCTAAGCTCAGTCGGACGCTTGTTCGCTTTCTCTGCCAGCCCAACTGCACTCAACATCTTTAGTGATCTGCTTCTGCGTATCTTCTCTGGAACCCCTCTTGCAATCAGGGGCATCTCAACATTCTCGGTTGCGGTAAGCCTTTGAATCAGGTTGAAGGTCTGGTAAACAAATCCTATCTTCTGGTTTCGAAGGAGCGCAAGTCTATCCTCGTTCAGCTTCCTTAGGTCAACGCCGTCGATGATGACGCGACCCGAGGTAGGCGGGTCAAGTGCGCCAATCAGGTTAAGAAGTGTTGACTTCCCACTACCCGAAGGTCCAACGATTGACACAAGTTCGCGCTTTTCTATTCTGAGATTCACGCCCCTGAGAGCTGAATAGTTGATATGCCCCACACGATAGACTTTTGTGATGTCGATCGTTTGAACTGCTGGGCGGGCGCGCGATGGCAATTCTCTATCAACTACAGCCTATGATCCCAATCCAGACGTACGCATGTTTTCTGAGAATACCAAAGACCATTCAAGTGGCACTGGTAGGGTCTGCGGACCAAAGAACAGCCCATAGAGATAACGCAGGATCTCGAAGATCGTTCCAATGACGCCGCTTGCTTGGCGAGGCTCACTCGGCGGCTGCACGGTAGGTTTCTTGATTTGAATCTGAGATACTTGTTGAGCACTGTAGGGAGAAGCAGGCCTATTGGTGTCGACGGCCGATATCTTAACGACAATTGGATAGGTTCCGTCAGAAAGGTTCTTCCTGAAGCTGACCAAAAGGCTGAAAGGTCTAGGTATATTCTGGTCGACTTCGCCCAAGAACACGCTTGCTGAAGTGCCCGGAGCTAATGCTTCTGATTCTACCGTCACGTTTGCGTTGTAGGCCGCGATGTTTCCTCTGTTGAGGAGGTTCCCGGAGACGGTTGCATTACCGCCAGGTGATGTAGCTGACGGGGTCACTTGTATCCCGTACAGCACAAGGTTGACCCACCCTTGAACTGAGAAACTGACAGTGTGCGTTTCCTGAGTGTATGATATGTCACCAAGCTTCCTGTAGGTCAGCGTGACCGAACCCTGATAGGAACTACCGATCGCAACAGTTGGCGCGTAGATTTCGAAGCTTGCAGTAACGGATTGTCCTGGCGAAATCAAGTCATAGTGCCAGTGGTCGTCTCCGAACATCTGCAACGGAGAGGGTATCGACACAGCTAGGTCAACATCGTAAAAGGGACCCGAAGAATAGGCGCTCTTAGAGTACACGACAGCGATGGTAACGTTGTTGTTGAAACCCGCGGTCAAGGTCTGACCAATGACAGTTACTGCGAAATACGTCGGGTTCGCGCCTTGAACG
>JALHTB010000049.1 GCA_022865625.1 Candidatus Bathyarchaeota archaeon | reverse complement strand
GTGGCTTCACCTACCAAGCAGTCGGGTGAACAGTGAGAGCAATTGTATGATGGAATATTCCGATCGAAAACAGCTTTGCACCGATTGTCCATATACTTCCTTGAGCAGTGAGGCAGAAACAGCACTCTTCGCGAAGTTCCCAAGAATCTTTCCCGGTAGCTGAGGTTCTTCATCTGCATATCTATCAAATCCTCGAGAAGCATCAGAGCCTGAGGAACATCCAAACCTGTGATTTCTTGAATTCTGAACCTTTCAAGAAGACGCTGAGCTACCTCGCCAATCCTTCTATGCAGCTTTCTCTTGTGCGCTGCCTCCGTAATTTCTCTGAAGAAGAATCTAGATACTCTTGTAAGGTCGAAGTTGAATTGATAGGGCATAAGTCTAGTGTGAGTGCAAGGAGTAATAAGCCCGTTGAGTCTGCCGATTGCATCCTCGACCTCTGGATGCTTCTAACGTTGCTTCCCCATGACCTTGAAGTTGCGCCCTCACTGAAGTCCTAAACACACAAATGGCTGACTCGGCTCGGCTGTTCAAATCACGACGCACGCAATGGCTACAGAACTTTGTAGTTCAAGTAGCTCTCTAGTAGCCCTCCGGGATCGAATTGTCAGTCGATTGCCCTTGCTGGTATATTTCAATCCAGTTGCCGTCTGGGTCTTTCACATAGGCGCTCCAGCCCCCGTACACGGAGGGGTCAATCTCGGTAGCCTCCACACCTTTGCTTACCAACATTCCAAACGTCTTGGTGACATCGTCTACTTTGAAGGCAATGTGGTCAAGTCCTTCACCGGGTGCATAGGGCACGCCATACAGTGAACTTTCAGGGTACCAGTTTAATTCCAATTTCTGGTGAGACTTGGGATCACGAAGCAGCACGTAGATACCAGCGCCATGCTTTGTTCTGTTGCCTCTAGCAACTTCCTTCAACCCAAACAGCTCAGTGTAGAACTTCAATGACCTCTCGAGATCGGTGACCCTTATCCCGCAGTAACTCAGATACATCAAATTCCTCTCGAAAACGTGAACTTCCTGTCCAATACTGTTGTACATCCGTATCGTATTTTTGTGTGTGTGCGCACCACGAGACCGCACAACAAGTCTTCTTGAAAACGCAAGAACCAATCCTATTTAAGTCCCGGAATCCCGAGCAACTGCTGTTCATGCTCCTGCATCCTTTTCCCTCAGTCGTTCCAGACCTCGGAGGGACTTGTTATGAGAAAGCCCCTCGGGTCATCCAGCTCTTTTTGACAGATTTCTTTCCAGAAATCTAATGGCGATAGGCACTCTAAACGATGAACTCACAACTCAGTTTGTGGGTTGCGCAATCTAGAAGTGACAATCTTGTCAAATGGTTTCAACGACTGGAATGGGTCACCGTTTCGGGCACGAATAACCAATGTCATTCACCGTGGTGGATCGTTGAATGAACGGCTCAATGAGGCAGTCTTCCGCCTGCAGGCTCAAGAGAATAGGCGCACCACGAGACCCGCGCACACACAAATCTACTCTTCCAATGAGGGTTCAAATCCGGATGCCCGCAGGAAGAAAATCGCACAAAAGCCGAAGTCCCAAATCCTTGGATCAAGGGCAACATATTGCTGCCTTTAGCTCCAACCATTGTGAGATCAGGGAAGAAGTCAACATATGATCAGGAAGTATGAGATGAACCCCATTGTCAGGCCTGATAACGTGAAACCATCGGTGGAAAGCTATCGCGTGCAAGGGGTTTTCAACCCAGGTGCGACGGTGTTCGGCGACGAGGTCCTCCTGCTTCTGCGCGTGGCGGAGACATGCGAACCAAGAGAAGGCTATATCCGTACACCCACGTACCGTTTCGATGACGGACACCCGCGGCCGGACATCGTAGAGTTCAAGGCCCTTGATCCAGATGTGAAACTGTATGATACGCGCGGTGTAGCGTACAAGGGCCGGGACTACCTTTCCACGACAAGTCACATCCGGATTGCGCGGAGCAAGGACGGCCTGCACTTCACGGTGGACGAGAAGCCATTCATTCTTCCCGTCGATGAAACAGAGCAGTACGGCGTTGAAGATGCGAGAGTTACGTTCATCGACGGCAAGTACTACATCACCTACACGGCCGTCTCGCAGGACTCGTGGGCCACTGCCCTTGCGGTGACGGAAGACTTCAAGAGCGTCGAGAGAAAAGGACTCATTTTCTATCCTGAGAATAAGGACGTGGTCATTTTCCCCGAGAAGGTCGGCGGCAAGTTCATAGCCCTGCACCGTCCCAACAACTCAGGCTTGGGAAAACCGTCGATCTGGTACGCAGAGTCGCCGGACATGATTCACTGGGGCAATCACAGATGTATCCTACGCCCGCGGGATACGAAGTGGGAGTGGGTGAAGATCGGGGCCGGGGCTCCGCCTATCAAGACGCCGGAAGGATGGCTCGCCATCGTCCACGGCACGGGCGACAAGACCGTTTACTCGGTGTTCTGCGTACTTCTTGACCTCGAAGAACCGTGGAGAGTGGTCAGGCGCGCGGACACGCCTCTTCTGACGCCAACGGAGCCGTATGAAACAGAAGGCTTCTTTGGCAATGTCGTGTTTTCGAACGGCGTGATAGAGAAAGACGGAAAGATCCTAGTCTACTACGGAGCAGCCGACGAGACTTCCTGTGTCGCCATCACAGATATCGACAGTCTGCTTACGAACTTCTGACTTCTCAGAAAGACGCCAGTGAATCAGTCGATCTGATCGGATATACACTCCTACGCCTGATCCAGGACGATCAGCATCTTCTCTTTGGCCTTTCCAGCTGTCTCCTTCGAGTGGAACTTTTGAATGAACTGTGCATCGCTTGGCCCAAGGGGGTAGACAACGCTGAGCAGAGGGCGAGTATGTCGTCGGGGTCAATTTCGAAGGTGTGATCTTTCTCAGACGAGATAGATCTACAGATGTTCTTCAGAAGAAGAGGCGAAAGGATTTCCGATACTTTTCAACGTGAGGGGTTCGAAAGTACTCTCATGACTGGCAACCTAAACCTCAGCAAGGGGTGCTATGGTGTTATCGTCTACAACACATGATCATGTGATTCGAGTCCAAGCCAAAGGCTTCCAGTTTGAAGTTGCCATAGCATTTGAGATAGCGCCATCCTGCCTTTTCCACTTATAGCCACTAGCTAGATGGCGGGCGGATGTGGTATGAATTCACGCTGGAGCGGAGGTCTCCCCCGGGCTATCAACGCTCAAGCTAGAGTAGACGCCGTTGGCAGCGTCCCACCGCAACCTAAGAGATCCCATCGACCCGCCGCTCAGATCTAGGCCTTTCTACTCAACGTCTTGGCTGCGTTCAATGCCCAATCGGGATCTGCGAGGATAGCTCCGCCCCTTTTTTGACTATCGAGCTTCTGGACCTGAGGTTCTGAATTGGTTTAGGACGATTCTGCGTAGAGTTCACCATCTGCTCGTGCGATTTTGTGTGTGTGGTGTGCCATGCTTGGTGCGGGCGCCGTAATTTGAATCGTCGTTCGTTTTGTGTGTGTGCGCACCAAGGTACCTCGACGACGACTCAAACTACGACTGCCGCACCACTATTGAACAGATTCCGCGAGCCTCACGTGGCCGACCGCCCTGATTATTACATAGACTGTTTGCGAGAATATGACCGCGAGACTCACTGGCAGCATTGGAAACAGTAGAGGCCGTCACCCGTTGGGGTGGGGGCTTCTGGCCGCGGCATGAGCTGGACTACTTGCCTGAAATCCGGGTCACTCATTCACGCTTCACCCTCTCGATTGTAACTCGAACCTTCGTACCACCAGGCCAAGGAACATCATGATAAACCCAGACATGTTCATGATGATCTCGGAATGTTGCATAACGAACGTCCGTCTCGAAAACTATCGGCTTATCCTTCTCGCTCATTCACGCTTCGCCTTTCAGAAACTTGAGCACTTGTCCAACTGCTAGATCGTAACCGTCTTGTTGTCGTGCGAAATAGGACGGGGGACGATTACAATGCATGTGTTCTTCGAGTTTATTGATGATCTTGTTAGCCCATTTGTCACAAAGGGCATCTATCTTATCAACAGACCAAAACTCGTTTATGAACACGCATACCAAATCTTTCTTGACGGATTCTTTGAGACTAGTCAATCTTCCTTCCCCCACTCACACGATAGCTCCACGCTTGACGATTCTTCGGAGCATTAGGTCAAACTGGGCGACTCGCCGCCACTCATTTATCTCACCAACAGTCACCCTAGGTGAGTTGCCTGTTTTTTTCTTTTTCGTCCTCTTCAGGAAGGATTCCATTTCTTATTCCTCTCAATGGCTCGCACCCATTCGGATGGTTTAGACACACGGCCAATGGCTCGCACCCACGAACTGGTTCGGACACTCACCTTATGGCTTCCTTAGACACTTCATGTCACTTCGTCTTGTCGCGTTCGTATGTTGCGAGTACCTTCTCCAAGAGCTCTAGGTCCTCTCTGATCTGTGGAAGATACTTTCGGGCTCTGACGGTCAGGATCTTGATGTTAAGTGTTCTTTCCCCATCCTGCTTTAGGTACGTCTTAGCCTGCTTCCTCTCTAGGTCAGTGAGTATTCGTGTGAACATCTCAAATCTTGAGTTGCTTGAGACCGTTTGAATGGCTTGAAACGTCTTGAATCGGCTTGAATAGCTTGGGCAGGGCCTACCGCTGGTGCATGGACACAAAAAGGAGTGTCTGGTCTCGATGTCAAGGTCGTCTTCTCTCCTCACGAGGGTTCAAATTCACGTGTCCGCACCAAGAGACC
>JALHTB010000048.1 GCA_022865625.1 Candidatus Bathyarchaeota archaeon | reverse complement strand
ATGAACCAATTCAGCGTCGACGAGCTTGCGCAGGTGCGCTCGAATTATCTTCCTTTCCAGACCACTGAATTTCGCAATCTTATACACGGTGAGTGATTCGCTCACATCCTTTGCTAGAGCTAGAAGGATTCTGAGCCTAGATTCGTTGCCTATGATTGTGAGAAGAGGAGGCCTCGGCGGCATCGACCATCAGGCATGATATGAACCATCGGGGAGAAGATAAGCGGGAGAGCAAAGTGAAAGTACACAACCACTCCAAAAATCCTAGGGAAGAGATATCTTCAACAAACAAGAGAATCCCTGCAGAAGATTGGCCAACTTGACATGTGTATTCTGTGACATCATAGCTAGGAAAGCGCCGGCTCATGTTGTGTACGAGGATGATGACTTGATTGCTTTCCTGGATAATCACCCGATAGCAGATGGTCACACGTTACTCGTACCGAAACGACACTACGAGCGTCTAGGGGAGATTCCTCGAGCCGAAGTCGCCAAGCTGTTCACAAAGGCCCAAGAACTGAATGAGACAGTCATCAATAGAATGGGGGCGCAAGGGTCACACATCTCCATCAACGACGGAAAGGCCGCTCACCAGATCGTCCCACATATTCACATCCACATAATCCCTAGAAAACCTGGAGACGGAGTGACATTCTCCACACGAAAGCGCCTCCCGCCAGATGAGATGGAACACATCAAGGCCCTCATAGGAACCTAACCGTCTCGGATCCCGATCCGCGCCGGCTTTGACCCACTTGCGATGAAGATCCCGATCTCTGCCTTCCTACCCCGTAGAGATATTCCGCAACACTTCGTTCTCGCCAGCTCCACTTTCACATCTTCTAAGCCAGCATCCTCTAGCCATTTCTCTACCTTGGTCAGCTCGAATCCGAGCCACCGGTCAGACATCTCGTCTCGCAACCAACGCTCGTTATGTTTCTCCAAGTCTGCGAAAGCGAGCCTGCCTCCTGGCTTGAGGATTCGTGACATCTCTGAGATTGCCCGTTTTGGTTTTGGGCAGTGATGAAGAATCATGTTGCCCACGACTGCGTCGGCGAAATCGTCCTCGATTGGGATCTTCTCCGCATCGCCTACCCTAAACTCGGCGAATCCAAGCAGTCCAAGTCTGCTCAAGTTGTCTTTGGACATTTGCAGCATCGAAGGGGAAAGATCAACGCCTATCACCTTTCGCCTGCCCTGCAACTGCGTGGCAAACCTTTGCGTTAGGAAGCCAGTTCCGCACCCCACATCCACTACGATACTTTCGGGCTTGACCTGTGACTCCTTTAGTATCGAGTCTGCGACCGTTTCATCGAAGAAATCCTCACGCATTCCGTCCCAGCGATTCGCTACAGTCGCGAAGTATCTTCTAGTCTTCGCTCTTACCTTGGCAGGCTTCACGCTCCTTTTCAGTCGACTGTGCCGGAGCTTCCGCATCTCAGGCCACGCTCTAGAGGTTCCATCCAAGCTGGCTGATCTATCTAAAGAGTGATTAGTTGATGTTACCTAGTGTAGCATGAGGAGAGCAGTGTTTGAGTTCCTTTAGAAGCTCGTATGAGAAGGTCTTCGAGCTCCTTGAGCAGCATCACAGCTGGTTCTCGGAAAGCATTCCGCTGATCGCGTCCGAGAATGTCCCCAGCTCTGCAGTCCGTGAGGCAATCGTCTCCGATTTCGGTAATCGCTACGCGGAAGGATGGGTTGGGGAGAGAGTCTATGCTGGATGCATCTACATCGACCAGGTCGAGCAGATCTGCATCGACTTGGCCAAGCAGCTTTTCCGTGCAGAGTTCGTCGATGTCCGACCAGTTTCAGGCGTCTGCGCGAACCTTGTCACCTATACCGCGTTCACGAGCCCAGGCGACATCATGATGGCTTTGGCGATTCCAAGCGGCGGCCACATCTCGATGGGAAAGAAAGACTTCAACGGAACCGCCGGAAGCGTCCACGGTCTCGATGTAGAGTATTTCATCTTCGACCGGAACGAGATGAACATCGACCCAGACAAGACAAGAGAGAAAGTCGACAGGATGGTCAAAGACGGAAGAACCCCAAAGCTTGCAACATTCGGCGGAAGCCTGTTCCTATTCCCACATCCGGTCAAGGAGTTGGCCGGATACTTCCATGATATCGGAGCCACTGTAGCATACGATGCCGCCCACGTTTCTGGGCTTATCGCTGGTGGGCAGTTCCAAGATCCACTTCGTGAAGGCGCAGATGTGATGATGATGAGCACACACAAGACGCTGTTTGGCCCTCAAGGCGGCACCGTAGTCTCATTTGAGAAGTACGCTGAACAGATCAAGAAGGCTACATTTCCATCAAACACGAGCAATCATCACCTTCACAACGTCGCTGGGAAGGCTGTTGCGTTTGCAGAGATGCTCGAGTTCGGTCGCGAGTATGCGTCTGAGGTAGTTGCAAACGCGCAAGCGCTCGGGCAAGCGTTGTATGAGCGCGGGTTGGGCACGCTCGCAGAGAAGGTGGGATTCACGAAGTCGCATCAGATCGCCGTCGACACAACCAAATATGGCCTCGGAGGAGACATCGAGAAGGCCCTCGAGAAGGCAAACATAATCGTCAACCGTCAACTGCTTCCAGGCGACATCCAAGCCGGACGACACTACCAGAACCCTGGCGGAATACGACTTGGCGTCTCAGAGATTACACGCCTCGGCATGAAGAGGTCACACATGGCAGAAGTGGCTGAATTCATCAAACGCGTCGTAATCGACAAAGAGCCTCCGGAGAAAGTCAAGGCCGATATCAGTGTCTTCCGCAAGGATTTCCAGCAAATCCACTATGCGTTCGAGACGGCACGGTCAGCCTACGAGTACATCAAGATCAGACAGTAGCTAAGGAACAGCATCCCAGAACGAGCAACATCCGGGTGCATTACACCCTACGATCCGCTCGAAGAAAACAGCGTGCGCTCCACCGACCAGCACGCTACGATACTCGACCTGACTGGCGGCGCTGCCCCTCAAGGTGGTTCTATGTCTTTGAACTTGACCGCGCCCTGTGAGTTGAGCCTGATCGTGAAACGGCAGGGAGCGTCCTTGCCCTCCGAGCGGTATGAACCTTCGGCCTCCCACAACTGGCGTGTGGGTCTCTGTGGGTCTCCAACTTGGCGTATCTTCCTGAACTCCACACCGTACCCGTGAGGGGAAACCCTTCTGATCATCTTTAGCACTCTCTCCTTGACTTCGTCTTCGCCGATGCCCGGTCGTTTGTAACGCGGTATCTCGAATCTCTCCTATCTTGAACAAAGAGGAGTCCCTTCCGAGTATATTGAGGCTTCCATTCGTCGAACAGAAAACCACGACCGATGCGCCGGAGCGACATCAGCATTTCAGGGTTGAAAAACAAGAAAGAAGAAAATCTAGCAGATCCCGATTCTAGGCCGTTTGCCTAATACCTTCGGTGCTTCTGGAAGCACTCTCTACAGTAGACTGGTCTGCCCGCCGTCGGCACAAACGGTACTTCCGTTTCTGCGCCGCACTCGGAGCATTTGACTTTCGTCATTTGCCTCGGGGCACGTCTCTCATAACCCATACTCGCATTCCACCATCCCTATTCTCTAGTTATACGAAAGATAATACTCGCCTCGATAACCGGCAGAAGCCACGCGGCCCTCCGTCATCCACGCAGGTAAGATCTTCGGTATACTGAGCACGCAAGAGAGCAAGACTACTATAAAAAGTGAATCGATTACAGTCTACGTGAAGCAGGATGGTCTGGACCGGGCTTCACGGACTTGTCGGAATCGGTGTCGCACTAGCCACGCGCGGACGCACATTCTTAGGAGACGCTGGAACACGAACCATGCGCTTCGGCATCGTCTGGGGCCCACTTCTCCCAGACGTTGACTTGCTCATCTCAATCGTGATCATCGCAGCAGGAGGAAACATGCAACAAGCGGTGGCACCACACCGCACCCTTACTCACAGCCTATTCACGATACTAGCTCTCGCTTTGATTGGACTCTTGCTCTGGAGGACACGCTGGAGCGAGAGCGTCGGCAGTGGTCTCTTCGGAATCTCAGTGGGCATGCTCATTCACATCCTATTGGATCTGCCATACGAGGTCGGCATATCTCTGCTCTGGCCGCTGACGACTGAGAGGTTCGGTTTGATCTGGTCCTTGCCGGGAATCTGGGCATACTTGGATCAGACGATGGATTTCCTATTCGCGGCAATATTCTTCTATGCCCTCCACAAGCTCGCAAAGAAATACAAGACGCGCGAAAGACTGCTGATTCCGTCAGCTGTCGCGTCAATTGCCGCCTTCCTTGGGATGGTTGCCTATGATCTTACAGCGCCTTTAGCAGGTCAGTGGTTGCTCGTCTACGCAGGCGTCGGATTGCCGTTCCTCATTCTGATTCTTGTGCTACCGTGGGTGGACAGAAGAATCATCTACTCAATTCCTAACGCGTAAGGTTTGGCGCTGCGTTAAGGTTTAAGAGGATGCCCTGCTCGGTCAGTCCCTCAGGTGTCCGTACTTGAGCAGACGAGAGAAGCGACGGAAGAGCGAAGCCCCAATGCCAGCTGCAAGCGCTGGACTATTGAGATTCTTCGAGGAAGACACTCCAGGAGTCAAGGTGCGCCCAGAACTCGTCATGATCCTGGCAGTTGCGTTGATTGCGGTCAGCCTCTTCGCCTACATGACGGCCAAGTAGGCATTCACGATTCGTTCTGGAAGTCGAGAATGCTTCTCTGGGACAGCAGAGGAAGCGGGTCGGCCTCGACCTTCAACTCTTTTCTCAGATGCTTTGAGATCAACTCGCTGTAGCCTGTGAAGATGTAGACGCGTCTCGCTCCTGTCCTGTCGACGTATCTCACAAGCTGGTCAAAACCGGCGTGGCTGCTGAGTGGAAATGATGCGTAGCTTCCTGAACCGAAGCGGACCGCCCACCCCGTCGCCATCGCTTCCGACGCGTGAGTTGGAACGCGTGAGTTGCTTCCTGTTGTCGTGACGTAGACGCAGTTGCCTTTGCGAATTAGAGCCCTTCCCTCAGTTGTGTCAGCTTCCACGAATGAGAGGTTGATCCCAGATTCACTGTATGCTTCGTTCGCTTTGCCAACAATCCGGGCGCAGACCACTGGTAGCTTCGTGTAGACGTTGAATAATCTAACAATCTCCTGCGACTTTCCTGACGAGTAGACATGGAAGGTTGGCATGTGTCCGTCTTTGATTTCGCGGAGCGCCCAGTTCACGATCTTTGCGTACGTTCTCTCTCGTCGTGGAAAGATGAAGTTTGGATCCCCGTAGGTCGCTTCGATAACTAGAGTGTCACACTCAGGAATATCAGCAGGTTCAGTTGTTAGCGTTTTGACGCAGTTTAGATCGCCTGTGTAGACGTAGGTGTGTTCTCTTGTGATGACCTTGAACTGTGCAGAACCGAGCATGTGGCCTGCGTTGAGTGGGAGCACCTCAGTATCACCGATGCGCAATTTTCGTCCATACTCGACTGGACGCCAATTTCGTACCGTCTTGTCTCTCAGCTTCTCGTAGATTCTCCGCGTCTCCTTCGTGGAGTACTTCATGACGCTTGAGTGGAATCCGAGCGTGTGATCCGAGTGAGCGTGCGAGATGAATATGTGCGCGTCTCGCTCCATGCTGCGGGCTGCCTGCGGATCGAAAACCATCCTCCCATCGTCGGTGTTGATCACAACACCGCCGAGCCAGCCCACACTATTTTCTTTCACTCGTCTTTCCACTTTCGGGTGCTGCCTCGATTCTAAGTACTGAGTTCAGATTCAGAAAGAGCTCATGCTTCTTCTCTTTGCTCACAATCTGCGGAACCGGATTCACCACCGTTGAGCGTAAGACTATCGCTTCTGCGTCTGAGATCCATATGCCTGGAGGATGATGAGAGATGACGGTTAGTTCTCCCTCATATCCAAAGTCGCGCTCCACAACTACGAGCACGCGTTTCCCGACGAGTTTCTCAAGTAAGTGGAAAAGTGTCGGTCTTGAAGAAGACAAGCTAAGATCTCTTCCTTGCTGCGATTGCGTGCTCGCCGAGCTTGAGCCTGTTCAGTTCCCTTACATTCATCTTTCGCTTTTTCGCTTTCTCCGAGGCGATCGTACTGTTGCCAGAAGGATCCTTCAGTATGAGCGTGAATCTTGACCTGCCTTCTCTCGCTTTTTCAACTTTGCTCAGCACCGACTTCGCTCGCTGCTTCTTCTGTCCCTCAAGCGAGCGCACCAGAAACCTCAGCACTTCTTCGATTCTCACAAGTACTCCTTCAACATTGGAAATGAACCCCTCATTGTTCTGGCCGGGTTGGATCGTGACGCCAAGCTCAGGTACTAGAATCGTGGCTGTGCTACCGCGGACAATACGGATCTTCAGATCTTCAGTCGACGCCACCTTCAGACTCGTGGCCGTTGGGTCATGAGTTGAGAGAGAGAAAACGTCAGTGTGCTTGAAGCCACAAGACTTGCAGGAGATCACGGACATGATGGCCGGGCCGAAGCTCTCGACTTCATACTCAACCTCGGTTACGTCAAGCCCCACAGTGTTACAGGCGGGACAGGGGGCCTCAGCTAGCCGATACTCGCGAGTCGTCAAAACTGTCGGAGGCTCGGTAGCATTCGGCGCCGCTGAAAACAATCAGACTTCCCACAGAAGTATCTCAGGGCTTCTAAAAGCACTTACATGACGAGCCGCAGTCAATAGTTTCAGCTATGTCTCGTGGCTATATCGAAGCCTAGTCATAACTCTCCTGAATAGTGATGGAGAAGAGTTCAGGAAACCGATGCCCAAGATGCCTTAGAGACTCCTTAAACGTCTACTATGAGGAGGACTCTGGGTTCCGATTGGGGGCCGTGTGTCAGCTGTGTGGCTTGAAGGGATATTTCTCTGAAGGCAAACTAATGGTCATGGCCACGCCGTAGTGGGATGGAACCCACAGAGGGCTGGGCTCGATCAAGAGACGTCCAAGAGTTTCTGTCTCAACCTCATTCTTGCCATCTCATCACTGGCAACTGCACCCTTGCGCCATTTGGAATGAAATATGTTAAAGAGACCCAGCCGTGATTCCACTCGACTGATGCAGGGTTGTCGTGGGAGACGCTGAGACCTGAAGACCGAGTGAGGCTATCCATCGAAATGACAAATGTGGTTGTGCAGATCTGCGCAGACGGTATCAGAGAAACTCATCCGGAGATCACTGAGGAGCAGCTGATTTCTCTCTTGAGACGTAGGTTCTCATTCGGCCGAAGACCGTCTCCTGAGGAATAGACTCTGGACCAATTCGACGAATTCGTAAGACGCGTGATAAGGTCACTCAATCGAAGCGAATTGTCATATATGATGACGGGAGCGCTGGCCTCAAGCTACTATGGCCGCCCTCGAACCACGTTGGACGTAGACGTGGCCGTTGCAGTTACACGGAAGGATCTTGCGAGGCTTGCAGAGGCGCTCAGAAGTGCAAGTCTTGCAGTCGAAGAGCAGAGACTGGAGGCTGCGTGGCAGTCGCAGTATCGAATAATCACCATTCGAGATGAAGACAGCGCTCATACTCTGGATATCATATTCATGGACGGCACGTTGGAGCGAAAGACGGCTTCTATCTTGGGGTTACCGACCTTCTGTCAGACCCCGGACTCTCTGATACTCGCAAAGCTCAGAATGATCAAGGCTACGCTTCGCCTAGAAAGAGCTGCGATCGACAAGGAGGACATCAAAGCCATCCTAAGGTACACACCGGTCAACCTCGAAGATCTCCGAAAGAGGGCACGCGACGAAGGCACATCTGAGATGCTGGAAGACTTGATACACGAGTGACGATTCACAGCTCCGCATTACAGGATGCTCTGAGTTTGAATGCGTTCGCTTTTCCATACGTGGCCGTGGTCACAGTAATATTCCCCGACCCTCCCATGTGGGGCTCGAGTCGCCAATGGCCCCGCTAGATCGCTTGCGTGTTCTAGACTTGAGTAGACTTATGCCGGGTCCGCTTTGCACGATGATACTTGGCGATCTTGGTGCTGACGTGATAAAGGTCGAACAGCCAGAAATCGGCGACTATGCACGCTCTGCACCGCCTCTTCTCGGAAACACCGGCTCCGCTTTCTTGATGCTCAACCGGAACAAGCGTAGCATTACGCTGAACTTGAAGAAGGCTGAGGGGCAGGAGATTCTCCGCAAGCTTGCGGCGAAGGCTGATGTTTTTGTCGAGAGTTACCGGCCGGGCGTGGCGGAGAGACTCGGCGTCGGGTATCAGGCAATCAGTCAGGTGAACGAACGGATCATCTACTGCTCGATCTCTGGTTTTGGGCAGAGTGGACCCTATCGTGATCTGGTTGGTCATGATCTCACCTACACCGCGTACAGTGGAGCAATTGGAGCCACTGGATCAAAGGATGGCCCACCCGTCATCCCCGCAATACAGGTCTCGGACATCCAAGCCGCAATGTATGCCACAATCGCGATCACGGCGGCGCTCTACAGGAGAGAGAAGGCCGGCAAGGGCGAGTTCATTGACATCTCGCTCATGGATGCGGCAGTCGCCTCGATGATTATGCCAATGAGCTTCCACTTAGCCGGAGAATCGACAGAGAGGGGATCGTCATTCCTGTCAGGTGGGGCCCCATTCTACAACATCTACGAGACCGCGGACCGGAAATACATCGCCATTGCACCGCTTGAACCGAAGTTCTGGATCGCATTGTGCAGTGTGCTCAGACTGGAAAAGTACCAAGACAAGCAACTGACTTCTGAGACAGAAGCCAACCGGATTCGCGATGACCT
>JALHTB010000047.1 GCA_022865625.1 Candidatus Bathyarchaeota archaeon | reverse complement strand
TTTGTGCGAAGTTTTCACCGTTCTCATGTCCTTCCCACAATTTGCAGAAGCATGGTGAGTGAAAAGGTCCATACTTCCTTTCCGAGGAGACGCACTGGAAGAGGTTCAAAGGCGCGTGAGGCCGCTCAGAGGTCGTCGTCGGGTCTCTTGGTGCGCACACACACACAAAACGGGAGTTCAAATTACGACGCCCGCACCAAGGTACCCACACACACACACGAATCACCTGAAACGACGACGGACGACGGTTCAAATTCGGGTTTTTTATCGTTTTCCCCCCTTTTCGCTCTTTTACACGGGAATTTCGAAAATGACTGGAATGGTTGAAATAATGTCGTCATTCTGGTTTTCTGTTCAGAAGCAGTTTAGTTTCTGCTGTATCTGATATTGAGTCTAGGATTAGTCTCGGAATTGTCTAGTGTTTCTTATGAGAATAATACATGAATTACACAGGAGAATGCGACCTGTACTGTTCTTCGGGAGCATAGAAGAAAATGCTTTCCAATAGCTCACTTCAATCAGGATTAGTCACGGACCACCGAAGAATATGAGCGAGATCTTACGGGCTTTGTGGTTAGGCTATTAGACCTCTCCCTGCACACGTATCACATTGGGTTTCTCCCTTTCCACCACACTTAGGGCACAGCGTTTCTTGCGTGTATTTTATTCTGAGATTTCGTTCTGATTTCTTGTAGCGTTCTACCAGATCCGTGTTGTCATTGAAGTGGTCGTATGCTCCGCGATAAGGCGGCTTGTGACCCATCATGCAATTGACTAGGTCCGAGTCTCCTAGCGGCTCTCTAACTTGCTTCTTCCAATACTTGCGGAACGTGTGCGGGTGAACAAGCAGCATCTTACGCCCAAGCCGAGTGGTCATCTCCTTTTGGATGCCGATTTCTCGTGCCGCCTCATCGACGATTCTTCCCATCTGTCTTTGGCTTTGGAATATCGAAGGGCCAGACGGGTTCTTCTCCTGCAATTCCTTCAATAGCCCCATCGTATCTTCTCCAATTACGAATTTGTAGCGCACTCTCTGCTTGTTCTTAGGAAAATTCGGAGGCACTTCAACAACGCCATGAGAACCGACATGTATGATATCGTCATGTTTTATGGCTGCCAATACTCCGACTCTTTGCCCAGTCTGTGCGAGAAAGGCGATGAAAGCCTTGTCATGAAGGTTCTCCATTTTGTCGAACATTGCTTTTACTTCATCTTGTAGGGGGGTGTAGTGTCTCTCATATTCTGTCTCATTTATCCTCCAAGAACGCGGGGCAGGACTAAGACGAACTCGGTTCTTTTCAAAGAAACCGCGATTCAGAAAACACCATTGTGCAGCGCTGGTCGGTGCCAAGCGTCCTATATCAACGAGGTGACGGAAATATTCGTTCAGTAGATCCTCTATTTCTTCGGGCGTACGATGAAGAAGCGCTTCTGGTTCTTTGACCTTGGCAAATTCCGCAAACCGAAAAAGCGCCCTACGTTTCCTTTCCCTTTGTTCGATGCTGTCGTAATGATTAAGCCAGCGCTCAATTGGGTCCAATCGTTACCTGTCCCTAAGTAGACTGAGAGGCGCCAATTAAGGGAGTTGCTTCAGAAGACCCTGAGCGACTCGTCGTCGCGCACCACCATTTTGTGCGTGGAAGGAGCTCAACCTTCTGAAAGCTTGTGCCCGTTGAGAAAAATCGTGAGATTGCTCACTACTTGGAGCGAATCCGATCTTATCTTTCTTTCACTCTTCGCGATCTTATCCAGGTGTATGTATTCATTGCGTGTTGTTCGTATCGATTCTAGTTGTTGTCGTTCCGTCTCTGTGATAGCCCGAAGTTCCTTGAGCACCTTGAGTCTGCTTTTCTGGTTGCCCAGTCTTCTGCTGCATTTGATCAAGCCGCGAATTCCATTAGTCTTGACGTATTCCTCCAACAGGTGAAAACTCACGAATTCTGCAATAATGCCCGCAAGTGCTATTGTAGAAAGCCATTGACCGGAGACATAGTGATCAAGCACTTCTTTGAATCTGTCCATAACCCAAATAGGCACACTTCCAAGATGAATTCGCTGCAAGTCTCGAATATTACGAAGCTTACCATCTAGGGACTGTGCGTTTTGCGTGTGAACAGCTTCAGCCCATTTGTTGAGAAGATCCTGTTTTGCTGCAGGGGAGAGTCCCTTCAAGTTCTCAGGAATCGCTTTCGGTACGTAGTTCCTGTAAGACCAAGCTTCTTGGGGCATGTCGATAGAGGCGTACAACTCTGGATAAAAGGTATGTTGAACGCTGAAAATGCGGCAACTGAGCGCCGCGTTGTGAATCGTCGTCGGGACCCTTGGTGCGAGCACACTTGAAAGCCTCTCCAATCTCTCTGTGCATGCAGGGGGTCTAGATCTAGTAAGGACCGACTTTCCCGTCACTGCTTATTCGCCGAAACACCAACCTTGCACACGGACGATTCC
The DNA here is from genome assembly GCA_022865625.1 of Candidatus Bathyarchaeota archaeon. Next base: position 18,704 of record JALHTB010000047.1, on the reverse strand, counting down.
CCATAGCCTCCCAAATTACATCTCGAAGATCAGCAGAGTGATATGGAAGAATTTCTTCGAGGTCTATGTCTATCGCTATGATGTGCCCGCGTGGTATTCTGGAGATCTCATCGCTCTTCCGGATGGCGATTTCTTCACCTTTGGATACTAGCGCTGTCTTGATATCATGTAAGCTTGGGAAAAACATGGGGCCAAGTTGTCGAATAGTGTCGGTTGATTTACCGAATACGGGCGACTCGCACTTGCGACTTCCACTCCGAGAAACCTGCATTCTTAATCTGTGCCAGTGTAACATGGCACCGAGCAGCACCCCTATTCCGCTACACAGGTCATGGAGTTCTTTCACCGTTTCGGGTGGGAACTCGACTGTCATCACCTTGGCATCCTCGTTCACATAGGCGACAGCGACAACCTCGCCTCCTGTTCTCTTGTCCGTGACATGTCCAAAGAAGGCCCTCATACCATGCTTGCATGCATTATGCAGTTCGCGCAGAGTCAGGTATTCGTCGCTAACGTGACCAAGGTAGGCTGCAAGCTGCCTGCAAGAACGAAGTAGGACTGCGTGTACGTCAGACTGCTGCAAGTGTAGGGGTGGGTATCCGTGAAGGTTGGCGAAGTACTCCGGCTTTCTCTTCTTAATGTCCCTGTAGAAGTTGACTATGTCTCCCGTCTTGTATTCTGCGAGATTCTTCCATACGTCTTCGGGAGCGACTGCGTCCATATACAGCTCTGAGGCAAATGCGACAGCAAATGCGGCTAGGTCCTCAGCACTTTCGCAGAGTTTTGCAACAAGTTCGAGAATCAGAAGCCCTTGCGCCTTCTCTCGGAGAAGCCTAGGTAGTTCGTGAAATGACGGTGGTGGGTTGTCAAGAAGTTGCTTCAATTGACCAGCTATGAAGCGACGTGCGTCCCAAGAATAGAATTCGTACATCACATCTGGAAACGAGCGAAGCTTTCCGCTGTTGTCCTCGAGAATCCTATCCATTGGCCCGGCTGAAGCCAGAATTCGTGTTTTGGCGGGCATGTGAGCTAGCGCACCTCTTGCATCAAGACTGAGACGGGGCTCTGCGGCTTTCGTCGAACTTTCCGATACATCTTGGAGGAACTCGTGCCATTTGCTCTTGCGTTGCGAACCAGTCGAGAACCTGCAGGAAAAAGGATAGTGGGCTGCCACTCACATAATTCTCCTCTAATGTAGCGGGCTAGTTGTTCTATGTCTTCCAGTATGATGGTTTTGAGTCTAGAGCTGTGACCGTATTTGTGTGTCCTTTGCTTGTTGACCTTGCTGTTCAGATACTTGTTCAGTTTCGCTATCAGTCTTGATGACGCAGGGTGTCTAAGGAAGATTCGAGGTTTACGTCCATCAAATCTCACCTGAAGGTCTTTCTCACTTACGGTTCGGCAGTATTCTACAAGGAAACCGTCTATCCAGACCCTATAGGGCTCTTGTATGTCGCAGACTAGACTCGGCTTTGAGTGTTCAATTGAGTGAAGATAGCCAACGTATGGATCTAGATGCGAGCCTAGGATGGACTTGTAGACTTCCCATCTTAGGACATCGTAACTTAGATTGAAGATATTGTTCAGTGCGCCTGTAGCTCCGTAGGATTCTCTGACATCTGTTTGAAGGTTTTCTGGGAAGAGTTTGGCAAGCTGCTTGCTGTATCTCTGGCTGAATTCGCCTTCAACAGAGAATAGTGCTCTTCTAGCCCTCTCCCCTTGCTTCGTTATCGTAAGCTCGATCTTTCTCAGGTAGGGGCGGTTGTCAAAGCCCACGTTGTGTCGATCAAGCAGAGATGCTTGAGCCATGATTTTGGCTTTCAGAATGGTTCTGGCGATGTTCAATCCTTTCTCGTTATTGTGCACTTGATATTGCTTGACTCTGGTCTCAACATGCATATCTTGATTCAGAGGCAGGAAGACTCCGAGCGGTCTACCGCTGTGAGAAGTCACAAGGATTTTCGTGCCATAGATGGAGGCCCAAGCTAAGGCTTTGGTTGAGACCGCGCCACCTGAAGAGATGGCGATCTCATCAACACTGTGGAATGGGATTCTACGGGACGATTCTTTTCCGTTTCTGAAGACAAAGCTCAAGCCTTCCACGCCTAGATAAGATCCATAATCATCGAGAACAAGTCGCATGTTTCATGACACCTCAATCATGATGTCTTGACTCTCCTAGCTTCTTCATGACTATCTCTCCTAGCTGTGAGTTGTCTATGACAGTTTCTCGAAGTGATTTCTCTTGTTTTCGTCGTTCTCCCCATCGTCCAGCGTATTCAGTTTCGTATTCTCCCAACCGTTCGTTGAGTTGGCCGGTTACTTCGTCGTTTGATCTGTTCTCGTAGAACCAGTCAAAAGCTTCGTCGATATCGAAAGTGTAGAGAACGCATATTCTCTGAGCTGATCCGAAGCCGAGTCTCCTAACGCGATCTAGTTCATCCTTAGATAGATCACTGAAAGGGCGCGAGCGTTCGAGCAAATCTGAATCTACTTTTCTGCTACGAAACGCAAGCATGAATGCTTCGGGAATGAGGGACATGAAGCGAGCTGGGTTCAAGAGTCCAGTGGCGCAGTTCAGCAATCTGAAGAGACTTTCGGCATCATCTCGATTCTTCATTCTCTCTTCTTTCTTGGAGCTTTTCTCTGATATGACTCCATATATTATCGCGCCTTTGAGGCGATCTCGATTGCGTGTGAAGCTGGGTGGAAATCGTTTGTCGTCTGTGAGCACTTTTGGCGCATTTGGTTCTAGTGATCTGAGGACTGAGTCCTTGGGAAGTTCTGATTTCCTTGGAATGAAGCCGTAGAGTTGATTGCGCGACCGTAACTCCATGAATCCTTTCAGCTCCTCTGAGTTCCTCATGACGAGGTTACTGTTTTCGTAGTCGCGATAGCAGACGTAGTAGCCCGCGTCTTCGGTTTCTTCTAGGACCTCATGAGCAATCTGGTAGAAGGTTCGTTCGCTCTTGATTTGGTGAGGTATGCTCTTCATTATCCGCCTGTAGTGTAAAGGGTTGTTTCCATTATTCTTGAAGAGCTGTCTGATTTCCTCTATTCGGTCACTCATCTGGCTCTTTCTTCCACGAACGGCTCTTTCAGTCCCACGACGCGGAAGGAGTCGTTTGCGCGAATGATGGCGCTTCTCAGTCCTTTCAGTCAATTGACCTGCACCAATTAATACAAAACATGTGCCTATTGTATTATTTCAGGCTTTAGTTCAGAGCACAAAGAGGTGCTCAACAGTATGATAGAAAAGGAAAATCTGAATGTAGAAGTTGAGAAGAATGAGCGAAGAGAAACACCGACTCTAACAATAAGGGTGACTCCTGAACTTCTCAGTTTAATCGATAGAGCCGTCAAATCGTCCGAGGGAAGATTCCTCACAAGAACCGATCTGATTCGCAGTGCATCCGAATCATTTTCACATCAAGTACTTGATGGCAGCTGGAATCAGACGAGACCTGAAGAGCGTGAAGAATCGACCGAAGACGATCTAGAACATGAGGCAAGCGTTGCAGAAGCTCTGGACCTAATCAACGAACTCGAAGACGCAGATACCGAGACAATCGAGCAACTAACATCTGAAGCAAACGAAAAAGCGTTGCAAAAATCCGTCTGGTCAGACGACAGAATCCAGAAAGCAATGAGGAAAAGTCTCAGAGACCATGTGTATCCTTCCGGACTCTGGGATGGCGTCAGACGATTCAGAAAGCGAAAGTCAAGAGAATACGTAGAAGTCCTAAGGAAACAACTCGCAATTCCAAGATCCGTGGCAAAACAACTTGTCGAAGATCCAGACTTCAGCGGCAAAGAGTACCAAGAGTGGCCCTGAGTGATGACTTCGATTGTTTGTCCAAAGTGCGAGCACAGACAGACACTCTACACTTCAACGCTGCAAAAAGTCCAGAGCTATGGCAAGCGAATAATCCGCTGCTCCCAATGCCATGCTAAGATCAAAATTGTTCAAAGAAAGCCAGAAGAGGTGGCACACTAAGAGAGAACACGCAGGACCGCTAGTCCAGCTCATGAAGCCGGACAGGAACGAGAAAGCTCTGTTCTGAAATTTCCAGACCGAGTTTTGCGTTCTGTGCTCATGGAGCCTAGTGGTTACTCTATCTCTCAAAGAAACATGTCAAAACCCAAGAAGAAAACGATCTCAAAACAAGAGCTAGGGAGACTTCTCAGACAAGGGAAGAAGAGACACGCGATCGCCAGCCGCTACCGAGTGTCAACCTCAACGGTTGATCGATGGACCAAGCAGCACCGACTTAGGCATCTGGTAAGGAAAGGTCGCGCACCACTAGCAAGGAAGCCTGAAGACATAAGGCCCAAGCGACTAGCCGGCACGTGGGTCCCAGTCAAGAACTACGTTCGATACCTGGACAAAGAGTACAATTTCGTTAATATCAACGCTCCTCCGTTCAGGCATATCAATCAGACGACTCTGATATGCTCGAATCTAAGACGTAATCCAAGTGGCAGTTTCACTACCGTAGGAATATACTCCATCATCTACGTGAGCAACGTATACTTCCTGTTCGCAACACGCATTCGATACTCGCAGCAGCCCAAGCCCTTCAAAGAGATCTACAATTGGGTAAGCTCTGCAGCTCCAGCAGTCCTAGAGGAATCCTATCACTCGAGCTACTTTGTTGTCAGAATTGTTGCCTACACCTTCAGTTCACCGAAGAGAAAACCGAAGGCTATCCGCTATGCTTAGAGGCTATGACAAAATGATCTGCAGCCTCTACAACGAGTTCTGCTACGATTGTCCACAGTATCTCTGCGAGGTGCGGAGGCGTTGATGCATGGACAAGAATGTGTTCCTTCCAGGATATCTGGCAGACGGAGTGAAGCCTCTGAAAAACCACTATCCAAGGAACGTTAACCTCTTCGCCTTTGACACGGAGACCGCTCAAGGAGAACCTTACCTTCTGACTTTCAATGACGGCAGAGAAATCTCATTCATTGATGTAAGCAAGAATACAGTGTTGGACAGGTTCTTCGAGTATCTTGAATCACATTGCACGAAATCTAAGAGAGTGCATTGGACTAACCTGCTGTATGCTCACAATCTGCAATTTGATCTAACCGCCATACTATCACAGAGAGAAACTGAGATCTTCCGTTTTCTGCATCCTCCGCAAGTAGAGCATAAGAACGGGACCATCAAGGTCTACTGTGGAAAGACTTGGTTTGCTCAAGTCAGACTGAAGAACGGCACATACGTGAAGGTTCTTGATTCTGCTAACTTCATCAAGGGAAGCCTGTACGACATCTCTCGAAGTTTAGCACTGACAACCTCAAAGCCGAAGCGGCCATATTTTGTGGAGAATGGTAGAGCCCCAAGGAACAAAGACGAATGGTGGAGGCTTCGTGGGTACTGCAGAGCAGAAATCATGGCTCAATACGAGCTTGCTCAATTCATTCTGCGCATGCATGAGCAATACAATTGTGGCATATGTGTATCAGCCTCACAGTTGTCAAGCAAAGTCTTCCGCAGACACTATCTCAAATCGCTGATCTCTCAGGTTCCGCCATATCTCAGAAGCTTGGTAGAGAAGACAATCCATGGCGGCAGAGCCTCAGCCTTCACACCAACGCCAACGGTGATTCCAAATGTCAGAATGTACGACTACAATTCTTTCTATCCTTGGGCCATGACTAAACTGCCTTCCATAACTTCGGGAGAGTGGAAGGAAACCGCCTGTTTTGTGGATGAACGTGAGGGCTTCTACCTAGTGACAGGATACGTTCACCAGTGCAGGTATCCGATACTGTTGCGGAACTCGCATAGTTTCGATTATGCTAATGGTGAAAAAGTCATTGATGCTCCTGTACCTTCCTATGAGCTTAGGGAAGCCATCAAATGCCGAGAAATAGATCTACAATTTGCCAGAGGCTACGTCTGGATACCAGACGGAAACGCTGAGAATCCATTCAAAGACTACGTATCAGACTTCTACAGCAAGAAGAATGCTACTGCGAAAGACCATCCTCTCTACGTCACTTACAAGCTACTGTTGAACACGCTCTACGGTAAGACTTTCCAAGCGGTTAGGCAGACAGACTATGAGGAAGAGCCTGAACAAGTCTGGAATGAATCGCAACAAAGAGCTGTCAGGAACAGGATTATGTATCGTGCAGGAGGCCTGTATCTTCCTCATGTGGCCTCATGGATAACAAGCATGTGCAGAGCCAAACTTCACAGCGACCTACACAGATACAATGGAATCGATTGTGCAACAGATTCCTTCAAGACAACTCAGAAGATCCATGAGACCGACGCATTAGGTGGCTTGAAGCTTGACTGTGAGGGCTTGCTTCTCCTAATCAGGTCCAAGGTATACGTTGTGTTCAGTCGTGAGGTCCAGAATGAAGCGGAATCGCATGGTGATCTTCGGCAATACCTGCAGCAGAACCTTGAACGCCTAGATCTGGGAAAGGATGTTGTTCGCTACGCTAGTCATGGATTCTGGGGAACACTAAGACAACTGCTTGAGCTCTACGTGGAGAAAGGCACCGAATACCCTGTACCGCACATGGTGAAGATACGTGAAGCAATCAGACAGAGCAAGCAAGCCAGGGTTATGGAAACCCAGCGGCGTCATATAGGCGTCAACTGGGAGAATGAATACGGATTCTGCGGACAAAGGAAAGCCCAAGCGATGATCTACACGGATTCATGCACAGACAACTGCTTCACATGCGCACACAATACGTTCGCCTGCTGACTTGCCGTTCATTGATGACATGCCAAAGGGGAGGCCTCTTTCGTTTCAAATTCGTACGCCCGCACCAAAGATCACACACAATTCCAATAAGGGTTTGAAAATCGGGATGCTCCATCCAGAGTCGATTCGCAGATCTCTCAACCTATACTGTTCGTCGAGAGAGCCGTTGTCACGCCAAGAACCTCCTGTGGTGAATCGGAGGCATGTAGGTAGCCTTGCTAGGCTTCAGTGGCACCGTTTTCGCGAGTCGTCGGACCACTTTGATACACTTGTCTGTGTACTCGACGATCTTTAGATTTGATGCAAGCTTCCAAAGGTTGGCTCTTTCTACCACGAGTTTGACAAGCCCCACCTTTTCGTAGTCCTGTATGATAGCAGACAGAGTCGTCACTCCATCTGAGATTTGATATTCCTGTGCAAGGCTTACTTTTAGCTGCATTGACAAATACTGTCTGAGGCAGACTAGGACTGGGCCGAGTGAATAGGGAAGGTCGGCAGCATGCTTGCGGGCCTCATGCCAGACTGAACAGGCCTCTTCTAGGGAGTCTGCTAGAAGGCTCCTTGACTTCTCGGCAACCCACCGATCGGCAATTATTTCCTCGGGGAATATTATGACATGGACTGCGCTATTGAGCAATTGTCCTCTGTCGGCTTTTGCGTCAAGCTTCTTGCGAAGTTCCTTCATGAGTTGATGATTCAACTGTTTCCCGACTAGTTTCACAATGTCGTCTTCGCGAAGAGACATGTGGGCAATTTCGTGAGCAAAGCTATTCAGCCGCCACCCAGGTGACGCGAACGGATCTATCAGAACGAAACGAATTTGATCCTTCTTAAGCCAAAATGACCAATGGTTTCTATTGATCCCCCTTTTCGCCCGACCATAATCGCCGAGCCAATTTTCGTCATTGGAAAGCTTCGTGTATTCAGCGGTTCGCTCGAAGGCCTCGTAGTCGTAGGCTTTGAATTGGTAAGATGCCCAGTTGAACTCTGTAAATGTCTCGACTAGCTTATACACCTCTTCAAGGAGTTCCGGAGATGTCACTACGATGATTTCCATTCTGACACCTCTGACACCTGCCCTGTTCTATACTAAATGCGGCTTCTATATGTTACATGCGTGCAAATAGGCAGGTGCGCGCACACACCTAAATGGACGATCCGTTATGGTAAGAATTCCACGAACTCCGCTCCTTCACACCTAGAAACATAGCTTAGTACAGTCAGGGTGTCAATACAGCCTTTCCTCGGTCGGAACCATTCTTCTGGTACCAATCCCTGTAGGACTCGAGTCTCTTTCGAAAGATGTCGCTCTTCCAATATGGGGCATATTCACCTATCTTGTCAAATAGCGTGCACATCTTATCTTGCAGTTCAAGACTTTTCGAGCGGAAAGTGATCATTCTGCCGTATTCGGCCGCACCCATTTTTCGCGTCTCAGCGAGAAGATCTATCAGTTCGGTCAATCCAGAAATGCAATCAAACATGATAACACTCACATCCGTTGGAAAGACTTCTCTGAATTGGTTGTATGTGCCATTGAGTTCACGCTTTCCCCATTCGAGATATCTTTGGTGATCCTCGAGTTCCTGCATTGTCAAAGTGTCGAATCGTTCGGCAATCGGCGCGATAGTCAGGTAGACTGTGGCGAGACCGTTTCCCAGGCGGTCAAAGTGATTGGCAAGCGTTTGCTTCCACTCGCGCGCCCTTGACCGCTCCACGATTGTCTCAACGATCACGTAGACTACGAGAGCACCAAGGCCCAAGTCAAAGAACGCGTATCCCAAGCCAGGACTGTAGTAGCCAACCCAAGGTTTGACGAAATCCCCACTAACAATCAACCCAAAGATAGCAACTAGTAAGCCAGCAATGACTATGAGAACGTCCGTCTTGGTCTTCGTGGCCATCTTACGCCCTCCCTGACTTATGACCAAGGCCAGAGCACCCACATATAGCATTGTGAATGCGAATGTCGCCAATTCGGCTAGTGTCAGTTCGGGCGGCGTCACATCTCTCATTAACATCGCCTGACCAAGTGCAAAAACTGTCGCTCCAATGAACATGCTGACATGATCTTTTCTTTGCAGCTGCCGGCGAACAAACCGGAATTGAATCATAAACAGTGTGAGGAGGAACACGAGCGGTCCCCATGTGGGAATCGTCATCTTCAGTGAATATGCACTAGGATGCGCGAGCTGGATGATTAGGCTGAAGAACGAGACAATCCCCTTGGTTTCGATGTAGGTCTTCTGGCCAGGTAGTTTGAGTAGCGGTTGCGTCACATTCTCAAAGTGTGCGGTCACATTCCATTTCCCCTGTTCTGACAAATCGGCTGAGAGCCACGGACTTAGAGTCGCGTCTCTTGCTGAAATCCCAGTCACATTGAAACCAAAGATCACCTCGGTCTCATAACGTTCGAATGGAAACGCATTCACATCAACCCAGGGCAAACCTACTGTTCGCAATACAAGAGATCTGAGCCTCCAGTCTGCAAACTCATAATCGTGCCAGTCTGGAGAATTCTGGACAGGCTTGCCTTCCGCGTTCATCGGCACAAAACCTCGATAAAGATGCGAGGGGGACCATATGGCAACCGCAAATGAGCGATTCGCACTTATCCTGATTTGTCCGAACTGCACATCAACCTCTTTGACAGCCAGATTGATTCGAGTGACGCCCACGGAATAAATATCCAAGAATCCATTAGCTGTCTGTGATTGACAGGTGGTCGCCGGCAGGGTGGAAAGGACAACTAGGAGAAGCAAGTCTCCGAGCAAGAACAGTCGCGTAGTTGTCCGAAGAAACAAGAGTGTTGTCCAGAAATCAAGTGTGAGGTCAGTACTTTAGACTTTGCCAGCTTTGTTGTATTCTTCATTTAGCTTAGTTCAATACGCGTTACCGATGCATCGTTGAGTAGGCGTGAGAAACTGGGCAGATGCTTTCTTCCAAGCTCTATGAATACAGTCGCATTCTCCTGTGTAATTCATGCATCATTCTCGCAGGAAACACTAGACAACTCCAAGGCTAATCCTAATCTCAACACCAAACACAGCAGAAGCTACGTTGCCACTCAACCAAAAACCAGATGACGACATTATTTCAACCATTCCAGTCATTTTCAAAATTCCCGTGTAAAAGAGCGAAAAGGGGGGAAAACGATAAAAAGTTCAAATTCGGGTGCCCGCACCAAGGTACCCACACACACAAAAATTCACTCCTCCCATGAGGGTTCAAATTACGACGCTCGCACCAAGGGACCCACACACACACAAAACTACTCATCTCATGAGGGTTCAAATTACGACGCCCGCACCACGTGACCCACACACACATAGAAGTGCACCCATAGCGGAGAAAGCAAAGAGAGACGGAACAATGATCAGGAGAAGTTGAGCCACGCTGACGTGAAGCCCCAACCCCAACACTGAACCAATTGTGACCAAAGCAGTCATCAATAGCCCAAACATAGCTCCTCCAAGCACTTTCCCGAGGAGTACCGTGTCATTGTTGCTTCCAGTTCGCTGACGTTCTTCGAATGTAGAGTCATCGTGACTGGCAACCCCAAAGCCTGCGCAGCAGCAATCAAGACCATCGAAATCCTTGCTCGAGACAAGGTGGTGGAACACGGAAGGAAGATGGGAGAGTACGCGCTTCAGAGGCTACAAGATCTCAAGAGACATGCCAAGAACCTCAAGGATGTACGGGGATTAGGGCTTCTTCATCTCGCGGCTTATCCACCAGGTCAATCCTATGGCGATGGGGATTCCGAAGATGACCAGACACCATACCAGGATTGTGATCATAGAACCCACGACGTAGTCCAGAGTAAACGTGGCGATAGGGACATTCCACTTTCCATCGACGAAGACCTTTATGCAGAACGCGATGAAGAACAGCAACGATACTCCACCACCACCTTCTGAGTGTTTGCGTCCGCCGAAGTCATATCCTCTCTGCTCCTCTTCAGGCAGTCTTTTCCACCACTGCCAAGCTAGCACCGCGGCTATCGCTATAGGGACTCCAATCAGCAGAAGCTCCCAGAAGACTGCGTACAAGATGAAGCCCACCAGATTCGCCATTGTCCAGAGACCCAGTGTTCCCGGCACCATACCCGACGACTGGGCGTTGCCCACGAACCACAGGAACACGTAAACAGCCCCTATGAAAGCCGAACTCACTGCCAGCGCAAGTATGGCGACCGCTCCCCAGTGCCTTCTCATGAAGCTCCTCCAATCAGTATCCTTCTTGTTCATACCATCCAATGCTCCTTGCCATTACAGTTCAAGGACATCTGCGGCTCCACGTCTTGTGAGCGTATTCAATATGGCTTTTGGTTCGTTTCTTTGCTGACGCCTGCTGGATTCGCATCTCCTTCATAGTTTCCTTTGTCCAAGTCAGAATCCGCGACTCAGATTCTACTAGTCGCAGATTCTATAAGCAGTCGTGCGTGCAAAGACGCTCCATGTGAATAGGGAAGAGGAAGGATGCTCAAAGCCGGTTCGATCATTCTCTCAATCTGGAGCGGCATCAATTTCCTCCTCGCCGCTTTGATCTTGACCAGCGTCGTCATTTTCAACGCAAACTCTCCGCTGCTGGTCATGGTGTTTGAAAAACCTGAAATCGCGGCGCTTGATTCGAGAGTCATTGCGTCCCTCAATGCGTTGACCATCCTGTACAATTCGTGCTCGGTGGTAGTCTCGGTGATGGTCTGGATCATCATCCGGAAAAACCTGGTCAACCGTCAAAAATGGGCCTTTTGGGCGCTGCTGTTCACTATTGGATTTGTGGAAGTGATGGCCTTTATCGCCTCCGCACAGGTTGGGCACGCGCGCTGGCAGGTGAATGTCATCTTAAGCGTTCTTTACGTCTTGGGGATTGGATTGACCGGCTATGCCCTATCCAAAGGAGACAAAAAATGAATGCCACGCAAAGGAACGCACGCCTGACAGGGTTTCTGTATCTTAATATCTTTGATCACGGGTACGCTTTTCCACCGCTTATTGCCCTTTCATTCTTTTCCAGCGCTTGCAGTCGGATTGAATCCTTTGGCTATCAGCCATATTGCGAGAACCATTTCTTGCACGCCTAATGGAACACGCAAAACGGCATCGATTGTCGACATGTGACCGACGAAGGCGAACATTTCTAACAAGCCTGCAGCAAAATACGGTATGGCTGAAATGAGACCCCAACCTGATATCCATCGAGGAATGAGCTTTGATTGATACAACAAATAATAGAACATCAGAGCACCTAGGATAAACACGATCGTATGAGTAGAACTAATCACCTTTGAATCCAGTAATAGAGTGCCCAAGGCTTGAAAATTGGAAGGATCCGGGGCTCCAGCTTGAACATATGCCCGACTTAACGTCACTAGGAATAGCAAACTGATTACCGTAGCAATATAGCCAACGGTTTCAAGCGCTCCCCTGAAAACAACATACCCAACAGCTAAGGCCTCATCATGTTTTCTTGAGATGGGAAACATCATAACTGGAACCATAGCAAGCGCCAAACCCATAATCAACACGAAAAGCGCTCCAATTATCACCTGGTTTGCATTTGCAGAAATTCTAACAAGATAATCCGGAGTATCTAGAATAGGGCTTGTAAGAACAACACTCAGTACGCCTGCAACCGTCCCAATGATGTATAATACTCCTACAATCATTGCGGTCTTTCTGTTTGAATTCATTTTTCTTCTTCCTCCTCTGGAGAAGATGTACACTATATACCTAGTAGAGGGGTATATAGACCCTTGTCACGGGTCAAGCGTTCCTGCAGAAAGCTGAGTCGCTCCGAAAGATCAGGGGCAAAATCAGCTTTCGTCGTCGGTACACTTGGTGCAAAACCATCATCCGCTACCACGAGATTTTTAGTTCATGGTGAACGCGTTCTTCGTTTCTGTACAAGCGCTTCAGAGATCTGCGTGATTGGCGCCTGTCCGATCCGTTGTTCGTTATCGGACGTTAGAAAGTGTGTGTGTGCGCACCAGCCTACCCACACACACAAGAACTGACAACGTCCCACCACAATCCAACTCACGATCCCCGCACTTTTTGACGAATTGTTTCTCATCCTTGATCAGTCACTTCGGTTCCTTTGCCACTTCGATGACTTTGTTCTCGTTTTGTGGACACCACCGCCCATCTATCCGCGATCGCAGGGAAACCATCGCCCCTCTGCTCCACTCTGAACCCTTCGAGTACTCTCTCCCACTCAGCTTGGCTCACGTAACTCCAAGGGCCTCTGGCGACGCTCAGGTAGGCCAGTCCTGTTGGCTTGAGGATGCGCTTGATTTCGTTCACAGCTGACTCGTGCTGTTGCGGCGCCATGGAACACAATAGTCCGTTGCCAAGCACGAAGTCAACCGACCCGTCTTTTATGAAACTCAGGTCGGACGCGGGTGAGGCATATGCTTCGATGTTGTGGCAACCACGTCCATCCGCCTTCATTTTCAACGCTCGGATTGCCTTTTCATCCGAATCAACTGCGAAGACCCTTCCTTGAGGACCAACCAATTCAGACAAAGCGACTGTAAAATAGCCTGGGCCACAACCTAGGTCAGCAACCACCTGACCATTTGAGACGTAGGATTCAACCAATCTTTGAGGAGGCTCAAACAGCCTTCTGATCAGGTTATCATGCACAAAGAGAGGGAAGTGCTTGTCTCGTTTCTCTTCACTCATAGCCAATTCCTGAACCTACGCTATGATCTACCCTTCCTTCAGTCTTATGCCTTCTCAAGAAACAGCTTTCCATCGATGAGTTTCCATCGGTGAATACAGAAGCCTGTCGTTCGATTTGAATGACAAGTTCTCCTCTGCTAATTCCCCTCGCACGCAACGGGGTGGGCGTGGCTTCGAGTTCCGAAGCGAATCCACGGCGCTATTGGTCGCAATCTATCTTGCCACTCATCTCGGTCCATCTCCTTCAAGTGAGCACCACCGTTGGATTTAGTAATCGTTTCTTTGGATAGCAGTGGTTCTTGGATAGATAGCCGCTCCAGAGTCATTTCAGGTCATAGATGATTGTGCGCTGGAAACAGGACACTGAAATTTGAAACGTCGATCAGCGGCGTCGCTTGATCTGTGTGTGGCTCTCATGGTGCGAACGCCGTAATTTGAACCGTCGATTGGCGTCGTAGTTTGAATTTGTGTGTGTGCGCACCAAGGTATCATACACAATAGCGACGAGGAGGGAACGGGCTAAGAGAGTGAGACGAATGGCGGGCGAAGAATTACAGAAAGTCGCATCTCAGAAACTCATTCACGTTACGACCACGGGACGAGGGACTCGAAAGCCCCACTCAGTGGAACTTTGGTTCGCGGTGAAAAATGGCAAGGTGTACTTGAGCCATGAGGGCTCAGAGACTGACTGGATGAGAAACATTCGGCATAGTGATCGGGTCTCGTTTGAGATAGGTGGAAAGAACTTCACAGGAAAGGCACGCCTACTCGAAAACGGCAGCGAGGAGGCATGGGAGGCCGAAGTCGCCCTCTATGAGAAATACTACGGCAAAGCAGCCAAAGAGATCATCGAGGATTGGTTCTCACTATCGAAACTCATTGCAATCGAACCTTCGTAGAGAGTTGCTTGCTTGTGTGTAGTTGACCCTAGCTAACCAGCTACCGACGGCTGACGGTTGAGCCACGGCTGACGGGTGCTTGCATACGAGCGGAGCCAGCGGTTGCCTTACGGAGAGCCACGGTGGGCAAGCGCTAGAATACAAGCGCACCTAACGGTAGGCTTGCGGACTAGGATACGATCCCATGCCTGATACTCATGTCCGATCCTGTGTCGTTCCGTCCCTTAGTTGTACCCCCATTGTTCCCAGTCTGTTCTTTAGTTGTTCTAGTCTGTTCTACGCGCAGCTATCCTAAGATAGCTTAGGATAGGGGCTACCAGATGGCGAGTAGGATAGGGGCTAGTAGCATAGTGGGATAGCGGGTAGAGTATCCGCGGGTGCGTGGGGGTAGAGCAGACTTCGCCTGCGTGCGTGAGCTGCGTCTACACTTCGCCAAGCCCCCAGATTTCGAATGACTCTTGGAGCTGGGTCTAGAAGCAATACAATAACCATTGAATCGCTCATGCCGAAAATGAACTCCGTTCGGTGAGAACACCATGCGCCAAGCTTGGAACCCTTCCGGTCAGACCGCGACCTCCCACGGAAAGCAACGACGATTACACCCTCGAACAGGCACCTACTATCCCTTAAACTTCACAACTGAATGAGATAGTGTCTGAAACGGTGATTATCGGCGATTCAAGTCCTGGTGTATTGCCCACGGAGCCTAAGCAGGGATTCTGCCTACGGTTTTCTCGCTTGGGATTCGGGATTGCTCGGGCTTCAACGGAATGGTGGACCTCCCAACTCTAAAGAGGACTAACACATCAATGAAACCAGAGTGAGGAAGCCTTGGTAAGTGACGGAGCTCTAGCGTGGCTTGTTGACACCTCATACGATGCAGGCCAAGTGAGCCTTCACTTCGTCAGAGCCAGTGACCTTGAAACAATCCAATGGACCGACAACTTCCAACCCTACTATCTGATTCAAGGAGAACACAGCGGTGAGACAGTACAGAAGGTCAATCTGTTTACGCAGGAAACCGTAAGCCTCCAGAAAGTGAAATACGTCAAGAAGCCTCCGAAAGATATCCATGCATGGGAGACTGAGATTGACCCCGCCCTAAGCTACGTCTACGATAATGGGCTTCGTTTCGGTCTCCTGCACACGTTCAAGGACGATCATTGGTTACCCCAAGCCTCGCTAGATGCTGAACAGTCTTCTCGTTTCGACAGACTGTTTGATGATCTCAGAGAGAAGAATCCTCTGAAGTATGGCCTGGTGAAAGAGGCTTACACTCACACAACTCAACCAGTTCCAAGAATTAGCGGAACAACGCTAGGGATCACTGATGACGGTGGGACAGAAGAGGACTACTTCAATGCGTTTCTCTTGAGCAGACTCGCGAACTTGCCCATCCCGAGAACCTACCGGAACCACACTGTATCTGACTGGATACGTTCCATGTTGTACACGCACTATCGTGCCCACAACATATTGATTCCGACTTCAGAGGAGCTGAAACTGGGTGACAAGAGGAAGTTTGTGACGGGCGCTCTGACAATAGCCCCCGAGTCCGGCGAATACTTCAACATGGTCGTGCTCGACTACGAGTCACTGTATCCCGGTTGCATAGATGTCTTCAACCTTTCATACGAAACAGTACGCTGCTCGCATCCAGAGTGTCAGAAGAACATCGTTCCAGGATTGGATTTCTGCATCTGCTCTCGGCGACGTGGAATCTATTCTGCGCTCATTGGAGCCTTGCGAGACCTTCGTCTACGAGTCTTCAAACCTCTGCTCAAATCCGAACTTCCAGAGCCGGAAAAGACCTTGAGCGCAGGCTCACGTACACTGAAGCTATTTCTGGTCTCATGTTTCGGCGTAACTGTTCGCATTCACGGACTGGCCAGCCCGCTACTGGCCGAGGCTATCACAGCCTACGGTCGCCATGTCCTCCAATCCACGTGGGACATGGCAAAGGAGAGAGAACTGAAACCTAAGTATGGAGACACTGACTCTGTCTTCTTGGACAATCCACCGAGAGACGATCTTGAGCGATTCGTTGAGTCCGTGAGGAATCGTTTCGGGTTGCAGCTCGCATACGATCGCGCCTACGCAGTTTGCGTATTGAGCTCCGCCAAGAAAGCATACTTCGGCATTCTGCCCAACGGGGAGCCGGAGATCAAGGGCTTAGCGATAGCGAAATCTAACTCCCCAAGATTCTTCCAGGAAACCTTCCAGAAATGCCTAGCCAAGCTCTCCGAGGGAAGGCAGTCAGCTGACGATTTTCAACGAGCCAAACAGCATGTCCCCGAAGTAGTGAAGGATGCTATTCGCGCCCTTCGAGAAGGAAGAGTCCCGCTTTCTGATCTTGAGTATCGCGTCGAACTGCGGGATGATCCTCGCGAGAAATCGAAAGCTAAGACTCTGCCACAAGCCTACCAAGCCGCAACGCTCCTACTCAAGGAGGGAAAGGAGATTACCCAGGGCGAAGTTGTGGGATTCGTAAAGGTTCAGCGATTCAGGTTCCAAGGGAGGCAGTTCACCGTGAAACCCACAACGCAAGCCAACACAAGGGAGATCAGCGTCAGTGATTACATCCGCAACTTGTCCTCGTCGCTGGCTCAGACCTTCGAACCCATGAACATCAAGATCGAACTACCTGAGGCCGATCTCTCAGAGTTCTTGTAGCCTTTGAAGACATGTGGAAACCGCGGGGGGCTCGGATCAACCCCACATCAAATAGCTATGCATGTGGACACACACCATTCGCCCAATTGGGGCCATATCCATGCGCAACCAGGCGACCCGAGTAGCAGCGGAGAGAAATGCTCAGAAAACAGCTTCGTAAGCGGAGCCGGGAGCCGCTTCTTTCCATAGGCGAGCGATTCTTTCATCCAATCGGCGATAGTATTCATCTCCGTGCCATAGAAGCTCCCGTACCCCTTCGAGATCGATACTGGGCCTCCATCGCTTGTATGCTTGGAGGGTTTGCCGCATTATCATGCCGCGGGCATTGTATCGATCCGTCATCAAACGCTTGACACCAGCTTCAGCCAATCGCCGCAATCCCTGTTCGAGCCTTTCTTCAGTTACATATGGAAGAATCGGAGCGATGAATACCCACGTATCTATGTCAGCCTCACCCAATCTCCCGAGCGCCTTGATTCTATCAGTGACATACGACGCGTATGGCTCGAATATGGGCTGCGCGTTCTGACTGAACGTTGTTATGGTAAACCCAACATCAACTCTATCCTTCATGCGTTCGAGCAGGTCGAGGTCACGAAGAACTAGGCTACTCTTTGTCAAGACAGAAAGTGAGAATCTGCTATCTCTGGATACGAGGTCAATGACCCCCCGAGACAGCTCATACTTCCTTTCCAGAGGCTGGTAGGGATCACATACGCTACTGAGCCAGATCGAGCCTCCCGGCTTTCTTGGCAACTCCTTACCTAACACGTCGAGCAGGTTCACTTTCACATCCACGAAGGTTCCCCAAGGGTCCTGAAGGTGGCCTGAGAATCGACGCATGAAGTTGGCGTAGCAGTAAACGCAGCTGTTCTGGCACCCGGTATACGGATTGACAGTGTAGTCATAGGACGAGACTCCGGTCTTTGAGAGAGCAGTCTTGCATGACTTCTCTGTGACCTTCAGTCTGCTCCCCAAAGACTTCGTTCCACAACTCAATGGTCCTGGGGGAGTGATTTAGGCCTACGCAAAGAGATCATTGTTCAAATTGCGGCGCTCGCACCACGAGACCCACACACACACAAAACCACTCCTCCCGTGAGAGTTGTCAGACGTAACGCGCCAATGAGCGTACCAGAATCGCTGACCTCTCATTATCTCCTCAGCAGGAAGATGAACTTCTCAGGGTGGTCCGGGCTAACCACGTGCTTCTGCGACTTTTCATCCTTGATGAGAACGAAGTTGTGTCTATTCGTTGCGTGCATGTGGACTCTACCGATGCCCTTGAAGGCGAAGTGGCCGAAGTATCCGTAGAGGCCACCACTAGCCCACAGTCTTATCCCCTGCCATGTCCAGCTCCAACGCCTCGGCTCGTCTGCGACAGTAATTCTCATCTCGCCGATCAGCCTTTTCACTACGACATGATTGGCTTCCACTACGTAACCACGTGGAGCCCACAAGAATGGCAGAACGAGAACACAAGCGAGAAGGGCAATCATGCCAGAAGCGAGAAATGGATTGTCAGACTCGGCAGAAACAATCACCGCGATAGAAGTGACTAGCAGGATCGTTCCGCCGGTGATCACCTTTACAAGATCATCCCATGGCGCATCGAAATAGTTGTCCGCTTTCACTTGCCATCAATCTCAGAAGGGACTGGGTTTCACTTAACTTGCCATGTGTGTGGCTCTCTTGGTGCGGGCGTC
>JALHTB010000046.1 GCA_022865625.1 Candidatus Bathyarchaeota archaeon | reverse complement strand
TTCTATGGTTCTCGGCCTGTGGAACCTGCTATCCCATGGCTGCACAAGGGTTTCGCATGCCTGACTTCACGTACGACCAGCAGAGATCCGGGGTGCTGTGAGCAGAACCGATCCTGCCACGCGCGTCGAGCGTGATGATACCAATCCTCATCCCCAAACGTTCTTGGAGCAGTCTTACGGCCTGCGCTGCTGCCTTCTGTGCTGTCAATCCCCGCCCCATGAGGTCGCAGGTAGTCTTCGCTAGAACCAGACGCATCGCGGCCTCACCGATTCCCGTGACGGAGCAACCCCCCGCCTCGTCGGCATACGTTCCATTGCCTATGAGTGGCGTATCTCCAATCCTCCCGGGCAATCTGAGAGCCGGACCACCTGTAGGGGTCGCGGCGGCGACGTTTCCATCGCTGTCCCGAGCCACGGCTCCAACGGTTCCACCGGAGAACGCGTCCGGGTAATCGTGGATCAGCTGAGAGGTCTTTGCCAAATGGCTCAATTCCTTTCGACCAAGCTGCTCCCTGAGAGATCTCCAGGATTTCTTCGCGGTCAACGTCATTGGATTGCGCTTCTCCAACCGAAACAGGCCAGCCAAACGCTCTGCCCCTTGGCCGGCGACTACGACGTGACCTGTCTTCTCCATGACGAGTCTTGCTAGGCGGATAGGGTTCTTCACCCGGGTTAGGAGAGCCACGGCTCCTGCTTGGAGTGTTCGGCCATCCATTATGGAGGCGTCCATTTCAACTCGGCCGATCAAGTTCAGACAAGAACCATAGCCCGCGTTGAATATCGGGTCGTCCTCCATGGTAACAACGCAAGCTTCCACAGCGTCGAGAGCGGAACCACTGTGTCGAAGAATGTCCTGACCTGTCGACGCGGCTCTTTGCACTCCCTGGATGCCCTTTCTTCTTCTATCTGCCTTCCAGACCCCTGCTCCTCCATGGACGACCAAGCTGTATGGCAATAGCTGAGAACTCCTCTGGCGGAGGTTTTGCGTTCCTTCGTGCTTCCTATTAAGGCGAGTCACGCATTCCAAGACAATGAAGAAGATGTGACAGGCCCTGGAAGTTCTTTCATCATCCTCCACTGACCTCGAAAGAGCTGCTGAAATCGTGAGAGGAGGCGGCATCGTGGCCTTCCCAACAGACACTGTGTACGGATTAGGATGCGATCCTCACAACCCAGAGGCCATCAGCAAGATCTTGCGGGTGAAAGGCAGGCGTGGGAAGCCGCTCCCTATTCTTGTCGGCTCTCCAAGATTGGCAGGCAAGATCGCTGTGATGGATAGTCGGGCAAAGGCGCTGGCCTCAAGATACTGGCCAGGACCACTCACAATGGTCCTGAGACCCAGAGTCCAGTTCCCGCACTCGCTTACTATGCGTCGGAAGACGATAGCGATCAGATGCCCCAGAAACCTGGTTGCACTACGGCTCATCGATAAATGTGGAGGATTCCTCACCGGAACGAGTGCAAACCTTACAGGTCTGCCCGCTTGCACGAGCGCTGAGATGGTTCGCCGTTCCTTACGTGATAGAATAGATGCTGTGGTAGATGGCGGCCGGTCCCCGCACCGAACCGGTTCAACCATTGTTCGTCTGAGTTCGCGGAAAGCGATTGTGCTCCGGCAGGGGCCAATACCATACACGCAAGTCCGTAGAACGCTCTTAAGTGCTGGTTCACCTTGCAAGGGAAGGCCATAGGAAGGGAGACTGTTCTGGCAAACCCTTTTTCAACCATCGATTACGGTTAGTGTGGTCGACCTGCAGCAGGAGAATCGATTGCTGAAAGACTTCAACCTGTTGGTATCCACAGCACGCGGCAACGAGAGAAACACATGCAGCGAGATGTGGTACTTGCTCGGCGAGGCTGGTGACAGGACATCAGTCGTCGAGCGGACTCCCGTGATAGGGCTCGTGGTGGCACGCACGAAGATTGATCCGGTGGCAGCTGTTGAGAAACTCCGTTCAATTCTACTTGAGCGTCCATGGGAGTTCCGCTACACTCTGAAGGTGACCCCCATGGTCGGCATCGTGCCATCAGATCCACAAGGAATCGAGGATTTCGCAGCAAAACTGGCAGAATCCATCAGGAGAGATGAGAAGTACCGAATCACCGTCGAGAAAAGAAGAACCGCTATCTCCGGGCGAGAGTTGATCGAAGCGATAGCCAAACGAATCGATCGTAAAGTCGACTTGGACAAGCCCGATAAGGTCCTGCTAATTCAGATCCTCGGCGAAGTCACAGGAGTGTCCGTGATCGCGCCCGACAAGGTTCTCTCAGTCGAAAGAGAGAAACGACTCGTGTCAAAAGAGAGAACTAGGTGACAAGGAGAAGGAATAACTAGGTTCTCGTGGACAGCAGCGCGACACGTTCAATAACCGCCTTCTGGACAGCCTCCTTGACTGGTTGTCCCGGCATCTTGATGGCATCCAACTCTGAGTTCTCGATCCCGTAGCGTTTCTCGATCACGCTTGCTTTGCTGCTTGACCAGTCATCGAGAAGCGCATCATCTAAATCGGTCTTCAGAAACTGAGCCATCCTGTTCTGAAGCGATTCTACTTCATCTCTAGAGTCAGAGAATGCGACAAGGCCAACTGTCTTCGAGTCAGGCTTCACTCCCAACATGCGTATCGCTACATCGATCTGCCTCTGAGCTGAGGCATACAGAAGAACTTCCATCGCCAAGTTCCTCGAGATGTTCAGTCCCGTCTTGAATGCGTGAAGTGCATTTGTCGCCGCGATCTCCAGATGCTCTTTGCCGGCTAATTGTGCTCCTTCGAGAAACTGTACGTCAGCATTGGGAAACGCACTTCGCATTTCCATCAATGCAACAGACGGGTCAATGCCTGAAGGAGTCTTGAATGCGGTAACTGTAGCGAATTTCCCGTCTTTCGACAGATCGAGGATCAAGTCTCATCCGTAGTGCCGTGCGAACTCAATTAGTCTTTCGACAGTCTTGCCGTCGATCCCAGCGCCGATCAGTGTCTCTCTGACTGTGTCGAGTGGCCTTCCCCTTTTCTCTGCTTCGCCAAGCAGCCGTCGTGTACTCTCCAGTCTCTCCCAAGGGAATATGATCCACTGTTCAGTCTGGATGATGAAGAAGTCCGGCTTGAAAATGCTCTGTGGCTTGTAGTAGAGTGTCGCTGTCTTGATCGCCTTTGCTCCGCATACGTCAAGATGTTCCACTGCGACCTTGAGGCTCTCCCCGGTATCTGATACATCATCCACAACCAGCACATTGACGCCTTTGAGTGGAACCATGACTGCCTGACTTATCACAGGCTTCCTTGCAGTAACGCCCGGCGCAAGATAGAACTCGATCCTGATACTCGCTGTGTTTGCGTTTTCCAGCAGGTCAGACATGACACGGGCAGGGGCCCATCCGCCGCGACATACCCCGATTATCAGATCGGGTTTGAATCCGGAATCCTTCACTCGCTTGGCCAGTTCTATCAACATGTCATAGGTCTGATCCCATGAGGGGGATGTGTAAGAGATCGGCAATCAGGCGAGCTCCGAGAGGTAGACCACTCGCCTAACTTCCATTATAAGACTTCTTTCCTGTTGGGCAAGAATGCGTGCATGAGGAAGTTCACTCAGCCGAATCCTGAGAAGGTCAGAGCGTAAAGGTGTCTCGATCTGGTGTATACATCAATGTTGGATTTGCTCAGCGGAGATGCACATTTCACCGGGCAGTCCCCTCAAAGCAGGTCAGTCCACTTCATCGCAGGTTCAGCGATATGTGCGCTTCCTCTTAAGTCCAACCATGAGGACATCAGACATGCGAAGAGGAGATTATCTGACTGCTTTTATATTCGGACCCAAATCTACAGCAGTCCGTCTCTCCGATATCTGATCATTCCTGAGGTAGAGGATGTTTGCCAAGAAAGAGAGAGAAACGGAAACGTAGCACCACCGAGATCATCGGGCTCATTGCAATCGGCATATTCGTCGTCGGGATAATCTGGCTAGCGTTTTTCACGTCACCGCAGACGCCGAACCAGACAACCACGAGTGTACTTGCACCAGACTTCACATTGACTGATGTTGACGGAAAAACCTTCAGACTTGGTGATCAGCGCGGGAAGGTTGTTGTGCTCGAATTCATGCGAACGACCTGCTCAGCCTGTCTAGCGCAGGAACCCTACCTCAGAGAGCTCCGATCCAGATTCGGAGGAGGAGACGTTGTCATGGTGGTGATCAGCGTCGACCCGACCACTGACATTGATGAAGTTCTACGAGATCATCGAGATCAGGGCCTCATGGGTTGGATCGCGATCGTCGACAAGGCACAGGTCTACAAATTGTACGGCGTGCAGGCCACACCAACAATTGTCATCATCGACAAGAACGGCTATATCCAGTATGAGCATGTCGGACTCACTGAATCCTCAGTCCTCATGAAAGAAGTAGACAACCTAGCATAGCGATGCGTCTAGAAAGCACGTGAGCCACATGCCTGAGAGACGCGAGACGCCGCGGCTCTCTTCCACGCAACCCCCGAAAGCAACGATGCACCCCTCGCTGCCTGATGAAGTCACAGGGTCTCGTCAAATCAGCAGACGGGGTTGGAAATGGTGGATCTTACGACGGCTAATGTGGCTCCTGTTCCTAGTCTTCCGCGGACGAAGACATGGCAGACTGGTCCTTGACAGTGTTCGAGGGGTTCCACTGGTTGTGTTTCCAGAGGTCTTCCACCCGGGACTCTTTCTCAGTACGCCACTTCTCCTTGATGCACTTGATCAATTTCAGTTGAAGACGGGCTCGCATGTCCTGGATTTGGAGACCGGGACAGGAGTGTGCGCCATCTTCGCCGCTATGAAAGGAGCACAAGTGACTGCAACCGATATCAGCCCTATCGCGGTCCGCTGTGCCAGAGTGAATGTCACCATCAACAGCCTGGATGACCAAGTCAGAGTGCTTGAGGGCGACCTGTTTCAGCCCGTCCAAGAGAAGAGGTTTTGACCTTGTAATCTTCAATCCGCCGTACTACGAAGGAAAACCGAGAACATGGTACGAATATGCTTGGCGGGGTGAGAAGGTACTGCATAGGTTTGCAGGGGGGTTGGGCGCTTATCTTGCAGAGGGAGGAAGGACCCTTCTTTCGGTTTCCACTGAGCTCGATCTAGCAGCGGTCAGAGAGGAACTTCGCACGAATGGATTCGAAGTCCGTGAGAGGTGCAGGCGAAGACTTCCTGGCGAGACGATGTTCGTGTACGAGTGCATTCCGTCGTCAGCAAGTGGACCTGTCAGAAGTGAAGACCCTGGAACCACCAAACAATGAACATGACTGCTAGCCCAAGACCTACTGCAATAGGCAGTCCAGGGAATACTTCCCTCCTTTCCAGCATCTTGAACCCAAGATAGCTCCCAGCGGCGACACCCGCGAATGTTCCGAGATAGGCCAAAGTCCCAAAGCTGATCATCGCGTTACTAACGAGCATGGAGTAGAAGACGAGGTCACCCATGCCTACCGTCAAATCGCCGACAGTAAACACAGCTCCCTTGAACTCCTCTAGGTCAGCTATCTCTGCGATCTTGCCTATCGGTCCACGGTAGACTGAAACCAAGTCGTAGATCGCAAGGGCTGCGAGCAGGACGACCGCCGTGAGAGTTGGAATGGATGCGCCGAGAAAAGTTCCTGTCAGCGAGCCGACTATCGTGACTGACAGGATTCTGACCGTCTCGGGACCTTTGTGCAGTCCCAACATGAGGAGTACAGCTGCAACCCCGGTTGTCACAATCCAACCTAACCCATAGATGTCGACCAATGGAGCAAGCTGGTCCGCATATAGCTCGCTGTACCAGTTGAGGAGAAAGAATGCGACAAAGAACATTGCCGCCGTGATGAGATACTTCACAATTCTCTTTCTCTGATATTTCAGAAGCAGATAGATCGAGGTGGCAGCTGCTGCCATCATGATCACGAAGACTGATGCATTCAAGGTTGCGCCGCTCGGAGTCTCTGGGAAGACTGTGATTGCTACCACTTCAGCACCAGAGGCCTGCAGTCCATAGGTGAGAAACCCGGCTAGGAGAAGAGCTGTGATGACGGGCACAACTTGAACGAAGCTTGCTTTGAAATGCGAAGTCATCTGGGTATTCCCAGCTTCTCCGAGCAGCTCGTGCAGTAGTCATCGCTTTTGCGATCTGTGTCCCTCAGACTGTTCGAGAAGTACATCACGCATGAGCGTGTGTCGCAGTGGGTCAGGCCCAATGTATGCCCAAGCTCGTGCACTGCCTCCTTGATGACTCGGATTGGGAACAGTTGCTCGCCACCGAGATCAGTGGTCCCTCTCAGTCTATGCGTTGAGATTATGGCGACCCTGCCCGGCAGCCTTGCCTCCCCGAAAATGAAATTCATATTAGGAATGTAAAGATCCAAGTCCGTTACACCGAGCAGCCTATCCTCGTCCACATTCGCATGTTTCTCAAGAGCGGCTAGGATCTTTGTGGAGTGGTGTTGGCCGGAGTGTGGGTTAAGTGAGTTCTCGATGTCTACTGCTACTTCAGCAGTGTCACAAACGGTGCCTGGGAATTTGTTAGGGAGGCGTTCTTTGAGGATTTCGAGAGTCCCTTCATGAACTTGAGCGATCGGGACGAGGAATATGTTCTTGAGGTCATATTTCGTAGGATTCACCGGCCTTGGGAACGAACGATTCCAGTCCTGCCTGTTTGTTCGCCCAATCGGCGAGAACTGCACAGCTGTCTTCGTCTCCGTGAACTGCAAAGACTTTGGTCTTCTTGTCCAGGCTCTCCAAGCATCGTAACAGTTCGCTCCTTCCACCGTGAGATGAGAAATCGAACTTCAACACTTTCGCGTTCACTTTCTGAGGCCTGCCGTGGAGCAGGTACCTGCCCTCCTCGGCCAGCACTCGGCCTGGTGAGCCCTCGGCTTGGTAGCTCACAAGGATGATTCCGTTCTTGCTTCCACGTGCGATGTTTTCCATATAGAAGACTGAGGCGCCTCCCTTGAGCATGCCAGCTGGTGAGATGATTACGCTGGGATTCCTGATCGCTCTTCGTCTTTCATGCCAGTTCCTGACCCATTCTGTCTTCTTGATGGCGGATTTGAAGAGTTGAGGATCAACAAGTGCAGACTCATGATCTTCCAGTACTTCGATCGCTACCCGAGCCATTCCGTCAACATGGATGGCGTGCTGGAAGTTGTGGGCTGTGAGCATGCACATTATCTCTTGGGATCGACCAACTCCGAATGCCGGAATCAGAACCGTCCCTCCGTCTTCGACTATCTCGTTGCATGCAGCGACGAGTTGCTTCTCGCTCTCAGTCCGGTCAGGGTGATCTTCCTTAGCATACGTGCTCTCTATGATGAGCGCATCAAGCTGGCCATAGTCGCAATCCGCAGAGCCTGCGAGTCTTGTCGCATTCAGGTTGAAGTCACTTGTGTAGACAATACGTCTGCCCCCTGTCTCCACGAGCGCTTGGCTGCTGCCAGGGATGTGACCTGCGTTGAGTAGTGTCACAGTCCCGTTTCCGATTTCAAATGGATGACGATATGGCACGTTCACAGAATGTTCCATCATCGTTTCTAGGTCCATGAACTCAAATGGCAGGTAGTATCCGCTGAGTTTGATCATATCCCTGATCAGGATGTTACCCAATGCGAATGTAGGCTCGACTCCATAGACTGGAAGGCGGCTTCTTACGTAGAACATCGGGACGAGCCCGCTGTGATCAAGGTGGGCGTGGGTTACCACGATGCCATGAAGGTCTTTTGGCGAAACATGCACCGGGAAACCTATTTCGTGGTTGACCATGACGCCGTAGTCAAGTAGGATCGATTTCTCCCCTAACTTGACTTGGACGCCTGAGCGGCCAACCTCCTGACATGCGCCGAGGAAGCGAATGTTCATCCTGATTCATCGGCCTGAGTGCGATGCGGTCTCGTCACCTTTCTAAGTGTATTGCAAACAATGGCGCCGAAGTGACTCAATGATCATCCGTACATGCTCTGCAAGGACTTGGAGGTCTGTTTCATCCTCTTCTCGAACTCTTCCTCGATCTCCCTCGCTCCATCCTCAAGATCGGAGACGTCTACTTTGATCCCATAGGCTTTGCAGATCGTCCTTACCGCGATTGCCGCGGCCGATGGGTCTGCGGCGCTTGCAGATGCATAGGGAAGAATCGCTATCGCAGGGAAGTTGTTCATCTCAAACTCGCTCAACATGACCGCAAGCTGACCGTAGACGAAGAAGCCCGGCTCCAGGGTCGGATACTTGAATCCGCTCTTCCTAGTCAAGTACGCCCTAGTCGGAACAATCCTGACGTTCTGCTTTCCGGACTTCAGGCCGGAATCCAACCCACCGACCAACACTGCATCCCGAAACTTCTCTTTGATCGCCCATTGAGCAAGTGCTTTTGCGAACTCAGCTTCCTCCGTTCTATGGGGGGCGAACTCGAGCTTCACAAACACAAGCTTGCCTTTCCTAAACACCTCAAACGGTGTGACTAGCCCTTCTTCCGAGGTGGAAACAAACGGAGGAGGATGCATGACATCGACGAATCCTATTCGTTTCGCTTGCAGGGAGTGCACTAGATACGAGACTGCGATGTATCCAGTCGAGCCAATCCCGTGAAATCCCGTCATGAGAGTGCAGTTTCTCAGACCGTTTCCATGAACCTTCATTGATATCGGCATCAGTATCAGCTGTTATTTCGTCAGAGCGGATACGTTGGGAGGACTGGCTAAAAACCTGCCGAATCGCTCGATAAGACGAATCAGGCAGATTATTGGTAAGGCTTTTATTGACGTGTTCTGCGCCTATGTTTCTGCTTCATTCGGAGGAATTCAGACTTGGCGTATCTCAGTGGACAACCCGTGTTCGTCCTTAAGGAAGGCTCCTCGAGAAGTAGAGGAAGAGACGCCCAAAGATCGAACATGACTGCTGCCCGCATAGTTGCGGAGGTCGTGAAGAGCACTCTTGGCCCAAGGGGAATGGACAAGATGCTCGTCGACAGCCTTGGCGATGTCACAGTAACTAATGATGGAGCGACAGTTCTGGATGAGATTGACGTCCAGAACCCTGCCGCGAAGATGATGGTTGAAGTCGCAAAGACGCAAGATGATGAGGTAGGCGACGGCACAACCACCGCAGTTGTCATCGCAGGAGAGCTGCTGAAGCGCGCTGAGGCCCTCCTTGACGATGACATTCACCCTACGGTCATTGTCTCAGGATACAAGAAAGCCGCGGAAAAAGCGATGCAGGTACTCAGCGAGATATCAATCCCAGTAGAACCTGATGACAAGGCTACACTCAAGAAAGTGGCCATGACAGCGATGCACAGCAAGGGCCTAGGCGCTGCAAGGGAACACTTTGCAGACATCTCCATCGAGGCCATCAAGCTCATCGCCGAGAAGAGAGGCACAGACTGGACAGCTGACATTGACAACATACAACTGACCAAGAAAGAAGGCAAGAGTCTCCTCGACACCGAGCTCATCAGGGGCATCATCGTGGACAAGGAAGTCGTCCACCCAGGCATGCCGAAGGCTGTGAAGAACGCCAAGATAGCGCTACTCGACTGCGCCCTCGAGATCGAGAAGACGGAGATCAGCGCCGAGATCAGAATCAACGATCCTACACAGATGAAAGCGTTCTTGGACGAAGAAACCAAGATGATGAAAGAGATGGTCGACAAGATAAAGGCCGCAAAGGCGAACGTCGTCCTGTGCCAGAAAGGGATTGACGATACAACTCAGCATTTTCTTGCCAAGGAAGGAATCCTCGGCGTCAGAAGAATCAAGAAATCAGACATGGACAAGCTAGCCAGAGCGACCGGAGGAAAGGTCGTCACCAATCTCGTCGATCTCAAGGAGAGCGACCTCGGATTGGCCGGCCTTGTGGAAGAACGCAAGCTCGGTGATGACAAGATGGTCTTCATCGAGGGATGCAAGAATCCGAGATCGGTTTCAATACTGATCCGGGCAGGGTTGGAAAGACTCGTCGACGAGGCCGAGCGCTCTCTAAACGATTCACTTTCCGTGGTTGCCGACGTCGTGACCAAGAACAGGGTCGTTGCTGGCGGTGGAGCGATCGAATCGGAGCTTGCTAGGAGACTCAAGGAATATGCCATCAAAGTGGGGGGCAGAGAACAACTGGCGATCGAGGCATTCGCAGACTCGATCGAAGTTATTCCCAGAACGCTTGCTGAGAACGCTGGACTCGATCCAATTGACATCATGGTGGACCTGCGGTCATCTCACGAGAAGAAAGGCGGATTGTGGATGGGAGTCGATGTCTTCAAGGGCGGAGCCAAGGATATGCTCAAGAGCGGAGTTCTCGAACCCCTCAAGGTCAAGGAACAAGCCATCAAGTCCGCCACAGAAGCAGCCTCAATGATCTTGAGAATCGATGATGTCATAGCAGCTGCGAAACCTCCACCAACCCCTCCAAGGGGCGGCCCAGGCGGAGAAGGAATGCCGGAATACTAGACCAGTTCCGACGGGAAGCAGTCTAACGAAAGGCTTCTCTTCAAACGCAGCTAGTCCCAACGCTAGCCGAAGGCATCAACGGTATGAAGATGCTCAACTGTCCAACGCGATCCTGAACGTAAGCCTTAGAAAGGATGCCGAGCCTCGTAGACGACCAGTGCTCCGGTAGTATAGCCCGGTCACGCATATGGCGCCGAGAGTATGCTGGCCTCTCGCGATCCAGATCGGA
Organism: Candidatus Bathyarchaeota archaeon; assembly: GCA_022865625.1. Next base: position 8,568 of record JALHTB010000046.1, on the reverse strand, counting down.
GAAAGCCAGCGACGCGGGTTCAAAATGATCAAGAAACAGATCATGAAAATCCCGCCCGGAGCACCAAGTCAGCTCAAACGTGAACCGATTGCAGGGACTCATGAAAGGAACGGCGGTTCTCGTCACGGGGACTCCCGGCACCGGAAAGACAACTGTTAGTCGTCTGCTAGCAAAGGCTCTTCGCGCGCACTACGTTAACCCCGAGACACTACTCAAGCGCGAAGGGACAGACTACACATATGACGAGAAGAGGAAGACACACATAGTTTCCCTGAAGAGGCTACGCATCTCACTCAACGAGTTGGCTAGACGAGTCGACGGAGGTATAGTAGTAGACAGTCACATCCCCCTCAGAATCACCTCCCCCAAACCTGTAAGAGTGATTGTCCTGCGTTGTCATCCAAAGATCTTGGAACAACGACTGAACCGTAAGCGCTGGTCGAAACGTAAGACCAGTGAGAACTTGCAGGCGGAGATTCTCGACATCTGCTTATGGGATGCAGTGCATAACTATGGGTGGAAGAAAATCGTTGAGATTGACACGGCTGCTGTGCAACCCTGCTGCGTGGTGGAAACAGCCATCCGAGCCTTGAAACAGAAAAGAATTCAGAGAGCGCCCAAGGTTGACTGGCTGATGGCCCTGAGACGTCACCAAATGCTGACCAAGTATCTCATATGAGGTGTAGCCTTGAGGAAGATCTATCTCGTCATAGCGTGCTCGAAATGCCAACGGCTCCTGCTTGCTCGGCAGGGAACGAAGACTAGGCAGTGTCCCTATTGCGGGCGAAGGATCGGGCTCTCTAAGGCAGAGACGCTATGGATGACCAGCGACATAGAAGAGGCGCGATCAGTTCTACGTTCAAAGAGCCAAAGCAGGCCCGAGAAACCTGCTGCCGAACCATATGGGAAAGTGGCCAGTACACACTTTTAACGCCGGCGCGTCAGTATCTCCGGTGATCAGTTTGTCTTCAACTGCGGACAGGAAGTTTTCCGAGGAGCTTGCGCTCCTCCTTCAGAAAACGGTCATTGTGGAAACGAACAGTGGAAGGAAATATACTGGCCTTCTCTCTGGAGTAGACACGGATACTCTTAGTGTATGCATTTCCAATTGCACAGATGAGTCAGGGAAAGCCATCCATAAGCTGTTCCTCAATGGACCTTCCATCGCCCAGATCTATAGTATGGAGAAGCCGTTTGACTTGCAGGCACTTGCTGACAGGGTGGAACGGGTCTTCCCGAGAATGGTTAAGATTGTCGAGGGAGCGGGCGTGATACTTGTCATGGACAAGATCAGACTCAGCGAGAACGGCATAATTGAAGGGTCAGGACCAGCTGCAGAGAGAGTTCAGAGGGTGTACGAGGAGTTCGTGAAGGACCAAGGCAAAGGGACCTAGTGCCCGACGATTGACTTGGACAACCCACTGCATTCTGCGTGAAGTGCCCACGAACACAATACGGCCACAGATTCTTTGAAGGATGCGCGTTGTCTTTCGAAACGGGGCAGCGGGATGTCCTAGGAAGAATAGGCGTCTTCGAGACAAAGAGCGGAAAGCTCGAGACCCCCGCACTTTTCCCGGTTGTGAATCCGCTTGCGCAAGAGATACCTCCACGGGTCATGTTCGAGAAACTCGGATCCAAGGCACTGTTCACGAATGCATACCTGATAAGGCGACGAGCGGGTGACACCGGAGTCCACGACATTCATGATTTCCTGGATTTCCCCGGTATTGTTGCCACAGATTCTGGCGCCTACCAAATGCTTCGGTACGGCGAAGTCGAAGTTGGCTCCGCAGAAATCATCGACTACCAGCAATCCATCCGAACGGACATCGGCGTCATCCTAGACGTACCGACCGGATCGAGGGCCTCAAGGACTCGAGCAATGGAGACAGTCAATGAGACCATAAGAAGAGCTGACGAGGCGCGGAAAGTCATCAAGAATCGAGACATAGCGTGGGTGGGACCAATACAGGGAGGACTGTACCCCGATCTGGTTGCCTACAGTGCTCGTGAGATGGCCAAGAGAGGTTTCGACATATATGCGCTCGGAAGTCCGACCGAAGTGATGGAGCAGTATCTCTTCGCAGACCTGGTCGACATGATACTTGCTGCGAAGATGAACCTGCCATTCAGCACGCCGTTGCACCTATTCGGTGCTGGACACCCATTCATGTTCTCGCTTGCGGTTGCACTCGGTTGCGATCTGTTTGATTCAGCCGCGTACATCCTCTACGCGCGCAGAGGTCGGTACCTGACACAAGCGGGAACTCTTCACCTCGGACAGATGGAATATTTCCCGTGCAAGTGCAACACATGTGCAAGTACAAGCCCTGATAAGGTTAGGTCTCTTCCGGTCGCCGAGAGAACTCGACTCCTTGCTGAACATAACCTACTGGCCTGCTTCCAGGAGATAGAGACAATCAAGGAATCCATCGTCGAAGGAAGACTTTGGGAACTTGTTGAAATCAGGTGCAGGAGTCATCCTCGCCTCTTAGAGGCATTCCAGAGGACTCAGAAGCACCGAGCCGAAGTCGCATGTTGCGCTCCCTCCACGAAGCGCAAGGGGATCCTCTTCTTTGACTCAACAAGTCTTCAAAGACCGGAATACGTCATGCATCTTGAACGGCTGCTTGGAGACTATGTTCCTCCCAGAGAGGCGAGAGTCTTGGTGCTGGCACCAGTCATGACCCATCGTCCCGGCGACGAGAGCAGTGACATACTAGTCGGCATGACGAAGGCGGGCAAGGGCGCGCACGTCTGCCTGTACTCCCCACCATACGGCCTAGTGCCTTCAGAACTGCAAGACACTTTTCCATTCTCGCAGACCGAGACCCTAGAAGAGCCTGATCCTGAGATCCTGAAAGTAATGGCAAAGGCAGTCCAGAGCTATCTCGCCAAGAACCGAACCTATCGGGCAGTTGTTCTCGTACGATCGGACAGAGGATGGCATGTCCGGTACGCTGGGATGTGCAAGAGTGTTTGCACGAAATTACGAGTGAGGTTCTCGAGTGTGACCGACAAGGAAATCTCAAGCGGACTGACAGGAACAGCTGCAAAAGGCAAGAGGTATCTAGGAAAGAACACAAAGGGTAAGCCTGTAAAAAGACGAGAGTAGGGTTCACGAATGTCGATGCTCAAGAAAAGCTCGTTGCAGAAACTCCTTGGCTCAGATACGAGAGCAGAGTTGCTCACATTCTTCCATAGCAACCCGAAGACCGCTGACAGTCTAGACGACCTTGCCCTAAGGTTAGGAAGGAAGCCCGGTGAGATTGAGAGGGACCTCAGAGAACTCGTCGAAGTAGGACTGCTGCGAGAGCAGAGGATCTACTCATTGGATCCTGACCGTGATGTGACGCTGCAGAAAGAGATCTCCGATGAACTGAAAGAGACTACCGCGAGGCAGGAGAAAGAGCCCCTCGAAGAAATCACGAGGGAACCAACCGGAATTGAGGTGATCGATAATATTGCACCTTTGGGAGTTCCATCGCCAGCAATGCTCCTTTTCATGGGTGATCCCGGAACCGCGAAAAGAGAGCTGTGCCTGGAATTCGTTGCGAGATCCCTCAGGCGCAAGCAGCGTGTCGTCTATTTGACTCTAGAGCAATCTCCTGAAGAGATCCGGGCTTCCTTGAGTGTAATGCCAGATCTCGGGAACTTGACAGGACCTCTTGCGCGACCAGAGAGACTCCAAGATCTCGTCATGATTGACTGTTACTCCCCGCAGATTGGTGTGGTAAGCGAGGAGGGGTTGTTTGCTGATCCGAACAACCTCTCGGAACTCAGCATCGCGGTATCGAAAGCTCTCGAGAATAGAAATCAGGGCCTCTTCGTTCTCGATTCCCTCGATACGCTCATTCTGAAGCGAGGTCTGACCTCATCATTGGAACTGATTCGTACACTCATGGCGAAGGCGAGGACTGCAAAGTTTGATTCTATCGTTACGCTCAACAGGCAAGCTTTCCCCACCGCAATATTGGCAGCGGTACAGGAAAACGTCGATGGCGTCTTCGAGATGAAGGTTCAGGAAGAACCAACTGGACTCACACGCTACTTCAGGGTGCCAAAATTGCGCGGTGCTTCCCATCATACGATGTGGGCCGCCTACGATCTCGACTTCAAGGGTCCGCAAAAGGTTAGCAACCAGAAGCTCTGAATATGCCCGGACAAGCATGATTCATGCGTGACCGCAAAGTAGAGAATGGCAAGCATGAAACTGGAACAACTGAGAAAAGAGATTGAAGAATCGGCCAAGAGTCTTTTCGGCGAAAAAGCCTATCCGATGACCTCTGATTGGATTCCCATTACAGATGTCCTGGCGATCGTCGATCGATTCGAGAACGAAATACGCGTTGAACTAGAGGACGTCTTGTCGAAAGCTATGTCATGTTCTCCTCAGGAACTGAAAGGACTCGTGCAGAGAATCAGAATCGATCTCCTTGGATGACCGAGAACTCCCGTTGATCAGCATCAATGGCAAGCATTTTAATCAAAAGCAGTAGATGAGAGTACGGCGGGCACCGATGAATCGCAAACGTTTCCTAAGTCATCCGATGAAGCCGTTTGAGATCTCTGCCGACAGATCGACCGACCGAATTGTGGCGGAAATGGCTTCCACAGCCTTTCAGGGAAGGAGACTTGGAGAGGCCTTTGAGATCTGGAGTCGAATGTTGAAGAAACGACAGATAGTGATCTGGATGGGCCTCGCAGGAGCAATGGTGCCGGCCGGCATGCGGAAGATTATCACCCGGCTCATCAGAAGAAGAATGATTGACGTCCTTGTAACCACAGGCGCAACGATCTACCACGATGCATACGAGTCTGTCGGAGGGAAGCACTTCAAAGGAACCGACAGGGTTGACGACGTCCAGCTCAGGAAATACAGAGTTGACAGGATGTATGACGTGTACGCTGACGAAAGAAAGTTCTATCGATTGGACAACGAGATCGGAAAAGCCTTCTGTTCAATGCTTCGGGACAACTATCCGTACTCATCACGCCAAATCGCTGAGAAGTTCGGGGAATGGCTCTCTGAGAGAGGTCGAGACAAGGACAGTATCTCAATCGCGGCATACGAGGCAGGTGTACCAATCTTTCTCCCAGCCATCTGCGATAGCTCACTTGGATTCTCGATGATGTTCGCGAACAGGCAGCAAGGACGGAGAATCATTGTCGATCACATGAAGGATGTCGACGAGAGTTCCACGATTACCGAGAAGTCATCAAGAAGTGGAGTAGTCATCTTTGGAGGAGGAGTCCCAAAGAATTTCATACAACAGTCTGCCGTGGTTGCTAGCTATGCGACAAGGCATGATAGAACACACGACTATGCAATCCAGATGACCACCGATGCAGCACATTGGGGTGGCCTGAGCGGGGCTACACTCGAAGAGGCCAAGAGCTGGGGCAAGTATAGTCCGAGAGCACAAATGGTCACCTGCCATGTGGATTCGACGATCGCTTTGCCGATTCTGAGTCAGGCTCTTGCGGACAGATTCAAGAGGATTAGACGAGATATTCCGAAGTTCGACTGGGCAAGAGACACACTTGAAATCACATTCCAGCGATTCAAAGCGTAGGGCGACGGGGCTTTCGGACTACACATCTAAATACTCGCGAAGGTCGGACTAGGAATGGGCCCGGGCCCGTATGGAATGAAGATTCCCGGGAAGCTCAGCCAGGTTGGAGCGACCGTAACACTCTCGACAAACCAGAGTTGTCGAAGCTCATAACCGGTTGGTCGGGCGTTCAAATCGCCCCGGGCCCACCACAACCGATCTGCATTCTGATTGTCGATGTGAGAAGAGGAAACCGATCCGGATAGTCCGACGACGGACCAGATTCACTGTGTTCCCCCATCGCACGATCTGGGGGACGCCTAGGACTCGCGGGTACGTTTGATGACCAGCTGAATATCTTCTGCCTTGACTGTCTTGCGTCCCGCGTGGCCTGCGAGTGTGGTAGCCTCCTTGCCGACTCGGACGGCGTACTCTTCCAAGATCCGGCGCATCTCTTCGACGGCATCGTCTCCTACTCGCTCAGCTCCTGCTTTTTCGATCAGCCTGCGCACAGCCGCCGTGGAAAGTTCACCGTTTCGCATGAAAACAACCAGAAAAGAGTTTGAAATGCCAGATTCTATTAAGGTTTGCCAGTTATTGACGGTGTGAGCCCATATGCGGCTCCTGCACCGCCTAGGAGCTGCTTTTGAGCCCTTATCATCTACTCTGTCATGTCAATCAGCGGCACTATGCATGAAGGAAAAAGGCGGAAACATGAGACCATACCCGAAAATAGCGGCTCTTTCAGCTTTGGCGACACAGGCAAAACCGGAAGACCGATGAGAAGCAGACGGCATAGCGAAAGGTCACCAGATCTCGCAGCCATAACCGGACAAAAGCCCGGAATTCACGAAGCTTAGGTTTTTAGGCTAGGCACATGATTGCAAGGCTCCACCTCAATTCGGAGATAGCAACTTGGGAAAAGTCCGGACCGAAATCGTCAAGCGAGCAGCACGGGAACTACTGGAAAGATTCCCGGACAAGTTCGCCAATGAGTTTGAACCAAACAAACTCGCAGTCAATGAACTGCTGAGGGCGCCGTCGAAGAGATTGAGAAACCGGATTGCAGGATATGTCACTCGCCTGAAAATGATAGAAGCCGAGAAAGCGACTATGCTGCAGATGAGTCCTGAAGCTCAGCTCGGTCTTGGTGAGGACGAGGAAGAACCGGCCCAAGAAGAAAACGCTCCGGCGGCAAGTTAGTCTTCCTCTCTCTTCATGATGTCAAATGCACAGCCTGGATGCTTCAACTTCTCTGCTTCTTCTTGATCGATTCACACTCACCATGTCCCAGTGTTTGACGGATCTATTGAGATTCCTCTAGAACGCTATTGAAAGCTCAAGGCTCGAAAACCTCGCGGACATGATAACTAGTACCCTATGTACAGACAGGCCCATCCGCCGGCGGGACCCCAGTGAAATTGACAGACTATTCGGTTGTAATGACAGAGTTTGCAAAGATTTTTATGGGGATGAAATGGGGTACACTGCAAATGTTAAGGGAGGCGCATGCTGATGGTAGAAATGTTCTGTGTCAAGTGCAAGGAGAAGAAGACGGTAGCCGATGACAGCGTGACAAAAGAGAAGACCTCAAAGGGACGTAACATGATACGTGCCGTCTGTCCAACTTGCGGCACTAAAATGGTAAAGTTCGTGAAGTGATTCTCGAACCGCCCCTTTTCTCTGGGTACCTGCTGAGCGATCGAAGAGGCAGTACCCATTTCCACTTTCATGCTATCATGTGAAACTGGCCGAGGAAAGCATTGTGAGGAACAGGTTCCACACGTCTGCTGACAGAAGGAACAACAAGCTATCAGCATTCGTGGTCGGGCACAAGGAACTTGACCTCAGGCTCTGTCTCTTGTCATCTGACTTGCTCCTACTTCACGAGGAGACAATTCCCGATCGAGTGGCGGAACTGAAGCAATCAATCATCGAGGATGGCGTGGTGAAAGATCCCATCATTGTCGACACAAGTTCGCATGTTGTCCTTGATGGAATGCACCGCGTTGCCGCGCTTAGGGAGCTTCACTGCCTCTATATTCCTGTGTGTGAGGTCGACTACGCTGATCCGAGCATCAGAGTTGGAGTTTGGTACAGAACTCTATCCGGCCGAGTAGATCTGTCGCAACTCGCAAGTGCCCTATCGGCATCTGGTATCAAGATCGTAAAGGCTCCAGCTGATGTATCGACCGTAGCGGAAAACTCGCCGCTCGCGGTGGTCTCTGCGAATGGAGAATGTCTTCGAATGGATGATATTGGATGGCAGGCCTATGAAATTCTGAAAGTTGCAGAACGATGCGTACGAGAACTCGGTTTCTCTGTAGGATTCGAAACCGAAAGCGATGCGCTCAAGAGACTCATTAGCCGGAAAATAGACGCGATCATTACGGTTCCCAAGATCGATAAGGCATTAGTGCGGGAAGCTGGACTCGGTGGACGACTGTTACCTCACAAAGTGACGAGGCACATCATACCTGCCAGACCATTGAGCGTGAATGCCCCTCTCAAAATGCTAACCGCCAAAGACACGACGCTGAAAGAGACAAACGAGAAGTTCGTTTCGAGTCTGCAGACAAGACGAGTGACTCAGAGACCATCAGGAACGGTCATTGAAGGAAGACGTTACGAAGAAGAGACGTTTATCTTCCACTAGAAGGCGTGCAAGATAGAGAGCAGAAATTGCAGGTTCGAGTTAGGCTGTACGGAGTTCTAAAGGCCGCGGCCAAAATAGAAGAACTCAAGCTGGACCTTGAAACGGGCTCATCTGTTCGGCAGCTTGTCAGTAAGCTCGTTGATGCTGTTGCACAGCCCGAATTTGAGACGTACTTGATCGATGCCGATCTTGGAGACCCCCGCCCGAACGCACTGATTATGGTTTCTGGGACAGAGGTTGGAGCCCTCAATGGTCTCGACACATCGCTGAGAGACGGAGACGAAGTCGTGTTCCTGCCGGTCGCGCACGGGGGCGGAGTAGAGCGGCTAACTACACCAAGCCTCGGGGATCTACTCA
>JALHTB010000005.1 GCA_022865625.1 Candidatus Bathyarchaeota archaeon | reverse complement strand
TCACACGAGTAGATGTCCCCGTTGTGCTCCAAGGCCAGTGCCTTGCCGCATGTCTCGTCGAAGATGCACATTGTTGCGGGGACGCCGACCCACGAAGCCAGCGCTGCCTCGAACACGTTAACATGCATTTCGCCGACGTCGTGCCGCACCCACTCATCATAGACACTTGTGAGGAACATACCCCATTGCTGCGGCTTGACCGAGCGATCGGTAACCGTGTTGCCTTCTTGACGCAAGGTGCTCCCGTCCGCGTTAACGCGCTCCACGATTGGAATGAATTGTACCCATCGCGCAGCGAGTTCGTCTCGGAAAAAGCGATACACCTCAAGTGGATGGTCGCCGTTGGCTGCGTGGACCGTGCAGAGGACATTGAAGTCGACTTTGCTATTCTGTAGCAGGTGGGCGGCCTGAATGACTCTGTCGAACGTGGGCGCTCCTTCTTTGTCTACGCGAAAGTGGTTGTGCAGCTCACGCGGTCCATCGAGCGACAGCCCGATGAGAAAATGGTTCTCGCGGAAGAATCGGCACCACTCATCGTTCAGTAGAGTACCGTTTGTCTGCAAGGTGTGTTGGATGCGCATGCCAGGGCGCGCGAGTCTACTCGCGTACTCTACGGAGCGCCTGAAGAAATCCAGTCCCATGAGGGTCGGCTCACCTCCCTGCCAGGCAACGGTGATGTCCGGGACCTGCTGGGCATCGATATACTGGCGTAAGTAGGTCTCCAACAATTCGTCGTTCATGCGTAGTCTTCTGCCTGGATACAACCTTGTTTTGGGAAGGTAGAAACAGTACTTGCAGTCGAGGTTACACAGGCCCCCCACCGGCTTTGCCATCAGATGAAAGGCCAGGGGCGCATTCCCCATAATCTGGACCAAACTACACCGTGCCGTCCCTAAACTGTCCTCGTGCAGCAGTGCTATCAAGATGCCTGCCCAGTAGGCGTTTAGATCTGGTGGTGAGATGAGCCACATCCAGTCGGGACTGCAATTCCCAAAGAATGTCAATGGCCGACAGTTCGCGATTCACGACTTTGGCAAGAGAGACCTGTGTGTGTGCGCACCATTAGACCCGACGACGACGAAAAACGCCCCTCAAACGCCTCTCCATGACGGTTCAAATCCGGGCGCCCGCACCAAGCTACCCACACACACCAAGGCCGCAAGTGAAACCACATAATAGCGGGCCACGCAGAAGCGAAAACAAAGCCGGGGTTTCATGCTCACGTCATTCACCCTCGGGGGGAATCCCCTAACAACGCCTCTCCCTATGAGATTCTCTTCCAGATTCTTGATCGCGTCTGGTTCTTGAGAAGCGAGTTAGATGTATTGGGTATAGTCGTTTGGGGATAACGTGCGACGATTGGGGATAATGTACTCATATAGTTGTTCTAAGAAGAGGAAGAAGAATGACAAGAATCAACATTGAGATTCCTGACGAAGTGCATGCCCGGCTGAAAATGATAGCGTCAGCTGAAGGCAAGGGATTCTATGAATGGCTGAAGCAGGATCTCATCCAGACCTGCCCAGATGAACAAACGCTACTCGACATGCTTAGGGGCATCAGAAAGGACCGCGAGAAGCGGGACTCAGAGCACTAAGACGGTATGTGTGTGGGTAGCTTGGTGCGCATACTCGTTGATTGAAGTCTGAGGGCCCGTTGGGCTAAGTGAACTCACAGATGGCCAGTCTTCTCGGCACGGACGTTACGCTCTGGCTAGTCTTTAATGTAGTCATAGCCCTAATGCTCGCTTTCGACCTGGGCGTCCTAAGCCGCAAACCGCACGTAGTATCGGCCAAGGAAGCAGCAACATGGAGCGCGGTTTGGATTGCTGTCAGCTTAATGTTCAATCTGCTTGTGTCCATGTGGCTTGGTAGCGAAAAGGCCTTAGAGTTTCTCACGGGATACTTGATCGAGAAGTCACTTAGCGTCGACAACATGTTCGTTTTCGCTATGATCTTCTCCTACTTCAATATCCCTGCAATCTGGCAACCAAAGGTCTTGAAGTGGGGAATCTTTGGCGCCTTGCTGATGCGAGTGATCCTCATTTTTGCTGGGGCCATTGCGTTGGAGGCATTTCATTGGATGATCTACGTTTTCGGAGGAGTGCTGATAGTCACTGGGCTGAGGATGATAACTCAGAAGGAAACACACGTCGCGCCCGAGAAGAATCTTGCTGTGAGACTTTTCAAGAGAATTGCGCCAGTGACCGGAGAGCTGCATAACGAGAATTTCCTTGTGAAACTAAGTGGCATAACGTACGCAACCCCGCTGCTGATTGCACTTATAGTCGTGGAAACGACGGATCTCATCTTCGCGATCGATTCGATACCCGCGGTCTTTGGAGTAACGACTGATGTCTTTATTGTCTACACTTCAAACATATTCGCAATATTGGGCTTGAGGGCACTGTATTTCCTCCTATCAGGTACCATCCAACTCTTCAGGTACCTGAAGGTCGGGCTTGCGATTGTCCTGCTCTTCGTAGGCATCAAGATGGTGTTGGCAGATTTCTACGAAATTCCGATCGTACTCTCTTTGGCCGTCGTGGTAGGAATTTTGGCAGTATCCATCTTGGCCTCGTGGGCGCCGAGAGCACGAAACTAGCATATGACCAATTCGAGCGCGAATCGACCAATCGGTTTCCATGGACTTAACGCTCACTGGGTCGTTCGTCGTCGTTTCAGGTGTGTGTGGGTACCTTGGTGCGCATTGCCACGAGTATTGGGTCACCTTTTATAGTAGTCTTGGCTCTTGCGTGGTCAGTATACTGGAGATCTTACCTGCGTGGATGATGGGAGGGCCGTCAAGGCCGTGCCGATTATCGCGGCGAGTATTATCT
>JALHTB010000045.1 GCA_022865625.1 Candidatus Bathyarchaeota archaeon | reverse complement strand
GCCTTCTGGTAGAAATCCATGCTCTTTGCCAAGTCGGAGGCAAAGATGTGAACATGATGAATGTGATTCACCTCGAACCCCCTCCGAAGAATAGGGACTGGCAACTCCGAGATCAACGTTGCCCAGCGCCTTCGGAGTTTGGTGCTGGTAACTTGACGGGGGGTCAGTCCGAACTTTCATCGGTGGTAACTAGAGGGGGGCAACTTCAATTCCGTGATGAGAGACTTCGCGTTCTGAACGGCCCCGTCGATGTGCGCTTTCGTGTGTTCAATGTCCCTTCCGCTCAGAGCAGAACTAGCTTCGCGTAATTGGTCGGCAACCATTGTAACCTTGTTCTTCCGTGTGAGAGGCCACCTGCCCGTGTACTCACCATTCAACGCTTCGAGTGTATTGCAGAGATCGTTCAGCTCCATGATCTGAGCACGAACATCCTGCCGAGACCTCGACAAGTCCGCCGATAGTACAACGCAACCCGCGACCACACGCTCAAGCTCCTTCAACAGCTCTTCTCCACCGAGGACTAACTGAACCGAACGAGCGGTCTCAGGTTTGGCTTCAGGGAGCTTGACTTCGATCTGAATCGGAGTTTTCGCCTCCTTGGGATTTGCGAGTAAGACGTAACCAATCCCGACGGCAGCAACTATGGTTACCACGATTAACAGATGCGAATTGAACGGGGTCGGGAAATATCGCGGAAGTTCAACAATACTATAGGCTGCGCCTATCCATAGGCCAAGTATCGTCACGATCATTCCAAGTTTCTCGTATGCCATTCTCGCTCTCAGCAGCAGCCATGCTAGAACAACAATGCACCATAACGGAATAAAAAGCGATGTCAAGTGTATGACTCGGCCAGCCACTCGTAAAGAGAGGCACTAGACTCAGACTACAACCTACGTGCGGTCCGCCTCTAATCGGATAAGCTTTTTCAGGAGAACCAAATCACATTCGCATCCCTCAACGATGGCTTTCAATCCCATCTTTCGTATGTGTGAGAGTAGAGCCGTGTAGCCCTTGATGATACACTGGACCTAGATGTTTTCAGCCCGATAAGAGAGGACTGGCTGAAGGGAACGGATCACTACCTACGCAAATAGGAGATACTGCCCGTGGAACTGGGACTGACCGACAGAGTTGCCATAGTCACGGGCTTCGAGCAGAGGCATAGGCAAGGCCATCGCTCTCGGAGTTGTCAGGAACACGCAAAGATCACGATATGCGCGAGAGAGGAGAAACAGCTTAGAGCCACAGAGGAAGAAATCAAACGCCTCACGGGCTCCGATGTTCTAGCGTTGAAGGCTGATGTCAAAGAGAAGAGCGATGCCAAACGCTTAGTCAGCGATACCATCACGAAATATGGCCGGATCGATGTTTTGTTGGAGCCTCGGGCGGGGTTCGAACCCGCGACCTTCCGCTTGCCTGAACGGTTTTACAAGGCGGATGCTTTCCAGCTCAGTACGCTGAGTCTACCAGGCTGAGCCACCGAGGCTTCTACACACGTCACGATACGAGCCTAAGGTGACTTATGTCCTTTGACGTCTGGGGTCTCCAAGATCGTGCCGATTCCGCCCAGCGCTCTCTCGCGAGCCAAGGCACTTTCTTGTGCTAGTTCAATATTGTGCGTATTCGGCCTAGTGCGCGTACTGCTTCACAACCGCGTCAATCTTGGCTTGCACTCTTGCGTCCAATGGTTCTGGCTTGTGCTCTGCCAAGATCTTCTCCTTCTTGTCTCGCGCTATTGAAAGGAGGTCCTTTCCGTTCTTTCCGATCCAGTCTTCCCATCTTGCTCTATTCAGGATCGTGGGGAACCACTGCTCTGATCGCACATGCTTTGTTGTATGCAGGGTCGAGAGATAACTCTTGGATCGAGTCTGGCGGATAACATCGACCGCCAGCGTCTCGTCTGTGACTCTGATTCCTTTCAGCAAGCGTTTGACATACCCGGCGATCTCGTTGTCAATCACGAGCTGTTCCAAGCTTGCGCCCTGATCAGCGCCTGCTATGCCCAAGTGGCCGAACATCTCAGCACCCGCCATCGCTGAGACCGCCATCGTTGTTGCCTTCTCAATGCCAGATTGGGCGTCAGGGACGATCGCATCAGTCAAACCGGTGTTGACGTGAACAGCAAATCCGTATGAACAGCCAATTTGGGCCATGGCAGCAGCCAAAAGCCCCTGCTCCGGCGAACCGAAGGAAATATCGCCCGAGCGCATATCTGCGAGATGACAGACTCCACCGTACTCAACCGGGTTTCCCGGGGAGAGAATCTGGGCGATCGTCACACCTGCAAGTATCTCCGCATTCGTTTGCACCACTGTTCCAGCCAATGTGACAGGACCTGACAGCCCAGCTTGGACCATGGGACCAATCGAAACCGGCAGGCCCTTTTCGCAGAATAACCTGAGGATCTCCAATGACTCGTGCGTGAAACGTAACGGGCTTGCAGGCTCGCAGAAGTACCACATGAGGGGTTTCTCACGAAGCGCCTCGGTTCCACCTGCTAGAAGTTCGAATAGTCGAATGACTCCTCTTGCCTCATCAGGATGCTCGAGCCAAGAGAAAACG
>JALHTB010000044.1 GCA_022865625.1 Candidatus Bathyarchaeota archaeon | reverse complement strand
GCCGATTTCAGTTTGGCCTTCACGAATCATCTTCCCAGCTCCTCCTCTTTCGCAGAATCCGAGATCCTCATACGCAAGTAATTCAGCAATTGTGAAGCAGTCGTGAACGGTTGCGACATCGATCTTGGATGGGTCAGCCTTGGCGGCAGTATACGCTCGTTCTGCCGCTACGGTCGCCGAGAGCAGGGACGAGTAGTCTTCTCTCTTGCTGATGTTCGCTGTGCCTGAGGATACGCCGAGTCCCTTTATCCAGATTGGCGTGTCCGATAGTGCTTTTGCTTTCTCCTCTGAGGCCAAGACCACGGCTGCTGCTCCGTCGCTCACAGGGCAACAGTCGAAGATCTTTAGTGGCCATGCGATTACTCGCGAGGAGAGAACGTCCTCGACCTTTATCGGGCGTTGGAAGTGTGCATAGGGATTCATTGCACCGTACTTGTGGTTCTTGACGGCAACCAAGGCAAGGTCTTCTTCTGTCGTTCCGTACTTCTTCATGTGGGCTGTGGCGTGGAGTGCGTAGTATGCTGGGAAGGTCATGCCGAAGTTGTGGAACTCCCAGAGATAGTACCCCGCCCTACCGATCAGCTCGACGGAGGTCAGGATGTCCACCTCTGTCATTTTCTCAATTCCGATGGCCATTGCAATGTCAGTTTGGCCACTAGCGATTGCTTGGTATGCGGTTGCGACAGCCGCGCTTCCAGAGGCGCATGCGGCTTCACATCTAATGAGCCCCGCGCCAGTGAGACCTGCATACTCGGAGACAACAACCGCCGGAAGGAATTCCTCGTACCATCCGCCCGCGGTGCCTACCGTCACGAAGCCAACATCCTTCTGCGCGATGCCAGCATCCTCAATAGCCGGCTTTATCGCTTCGAAGGCCAGCTCCGGAAGATTCACATCCCGCCGGTCACCGAATACGGAGTGTCCTATTCCTACAACGGCAACTCTTTTTGACAAGAGCTTCACTCCAAAGCAAATTCAATATTTGTGCACGAAGCTAGCTTTTGGTCCCCTTAAAGCTCTTGTCACAGCACGAAAGCTGACTCAAGTTATTCGAGCAATCGTGAGGGAGAACCGGGTGCGTCCACTGGATCGACCATAGGTCTTCTCTATCCAGTTAGCCGGACCTACCGATGGTGGGCTACGTGGCAAAGTTTCCGTCCGAAGAATGGATCAACCTCTTCATGGAGGCACTGAACGTCAACAAGAACTATGAAGAGGCCGCAGCGACTTGGGAGGGGGACTTTCTTTTCATCATCGAACCTGATGATGCGCTAAAGGAATCGTCGACCCTCTACGTGGACCTATGGCATGGCAAGTGCAGAGGCGTCGCCTTCGTAAAGCCAGGTGAGAAGAAGAAGGCAGCTTTCGTCTACTCAGGTCCCTACTCGAATTGGAAGAAGCTCATAAACAAACAGGTCGATCCGATTCAGGGTCTGTTGACTGATAAATTCAAACTCCAAGGCGACATGGTTAAGGTTCTGCGGGCCGTCAGAGCGGCAAAGGAACTCGTGGAGACATGCGGAAAGGTTTCGACTGAGTTCGCATGATTCCTGAGTCACGCAAGGTCTGATCCATCTTGTGGTGGTTTACGAGCCCCAGGATAGCCTTTGGTGAAGATGCACTCGACCAGTTGAAAACAACAGACTCTCAACACCGTGAAGTTTTCGGGCAGCCTCTTGGTTGACTTGCATTCGCTTGGGGCGACCAAGAACACTTTATCATGATCGATCATCCACGTAGGGAAGACCTGCGTTGAAGGATGAGGTAATACAGAGGCAACTCTCCGATGCGATTGTGAGAGGAGATTCTGAGACGGCTGAAGCGAAAGCCAAAGTACTTGCGCAGTATGCGAAGAACCCAACAGAAGCGCTTGACGATTTGTACGATGCCTACAGCACGGTTGAGAGCCTCCACGCGCTGGGCGAGTATGATGATGCGCGATTTGCTTCCTCAGCCAATGCGGCACGTGCCTCTCTGAGTGTTCTGAAGTCATCCTTGACCCCGCGACAGACTCGCTTCACCTCGAGGATCTGCGTGGGACCGGTCTCAGGCGGAAACGACGTGATGAGTAGTATCATGGCTGCCATGTTCACTGCATCTGGCCACCAGGTGACTGATCTGTCAAGGTCAGCGACGCCTAGGGAAGTTCTCAGGAACGCCGAACAGAGCAATGCCGAACTCCTCGTCGTGAGCTTCAACGAGCAAACCTCCGGCCTGGCGAAGGAATTCGTTCATGAATACGAGTCCGGTGGGTTTCGCGGCAAGTTTGATGTTGTGGCTTTCCTGCGAGGATCCCAAGCAGCGTCGGTTGTGTCTAGTTCGTTTGCATTTGTGGCGCATGATCCTCTCGAACTCCTGAGTAAGGTCACTGAGTTCCTGATTAGAAGACGAGGATTTGCTCGAGACCGATCAAGTGACTAGCGAACCAGATGCGCACTCAGACAGCGACGACGCAGCTGCTTACGTAATAAGGTTGATTATGGTACTTCCGGGAATATGTGCGGCGGCTTGACCGATGACGTCCTACAAGGCACTTCTAGTGATCTGTGACGGAATGGGCGATCGTGTCCAACGTGAATTTGG
>JALHTB010000004.1 GCA_022865625.1 Candidatus Bathyarchaeota archaeon | reverse complement strand
TCTGTGTAGAGTACGTCTGCTCCTTCAGCGGCCTCGAATGGGTCATCGGTATACCAGATCTTCGAGTTGGATTCCTGTGCTAGCTCGTTTGCCTTCCTTGCGATGTCCGCATCAGGCTGATAGTTCGGCGGTGTTGCTATTGAGATGTTGACTCCCACGCTCGCACACGCGAGTATTAGAGAGTTGCACACGTTGTTTCCATCTCCAATCCAAGCAAGTTTGAGACCGTGGAGTGATCCTTTTGCATCTTCGATCGCCGCCAGGTCCGAAAGCGCCTGAGTGGGATGCTCTAGATCACTCAACGCGTTGATGATCGGCATTCTGGCATGTTCCGCGAGTTCGACGAGTGTGTCATGATTCGATGTTCTGTAGACGAGCACATCCAAGTAGCCTGACAACACGCGTGCCGTGTCCTTGATCGGTTCCCCCCGCTTCAGCTGCAGTTCGTCAGGTCTCATGTAGAGGATGTCAGCTCCTAGTCTCATTGCAGCTGACTCGAAGCTGACTCTTGTGCGAGTGGAGGGATGCTCGAAGAGCAACCCAACGACCTTTCCTTCCAAGATTCGAGCATGCGTGCCGCCGGGAGACACGGGCTTCAGTTTCTTTATCGACTTCAAGAACGCATGAATCTCGGAGACATCAAAATCAGAAACGGAGAGAAAGTCTCTCCCCTTCAAAGCCACCATACCATGATCGCCCGAGGGTTACGATTGAATGAGCATGGTAGATGCTACTTAAAGTGCTAGATTCCTGGACGGATTGCTAGCTTTTGACCTTCAATTCGATACCGACGGTGCGTTTCACAAGTTGGGCCAGCGTGTCTACCGTACTCTTCGGGCCCTTCTTTGTCGGTATCGCCATCACCAGGGGGTATTCCTTTCGATGCTTGGCCACGAGTGGCTGAACCCACTCCATGACAGGTTCGGTTACCAGGATGAGAGAGATTGAGTCGTCAGCGAGGAACTTGGCGAATGCTTGCTCAGCTTCAGGTCGGTCCTTTACGTACTTGCTCCTCCTCAAGCCCGAGATTCGGAAGTACGTGGCCGTCTCGCGATCTCCCAGCAACGCGATCTTGGTCATCTAGGACCTACCCGTCTCGAGCGGCTTGTCAGCACTTCCACATTTGCATTAGAACTGCTTGAGCACATCATCCTTTCCCATTATTCGTCCACAGTAGTGGCAACGTATTCTCAGAGGCTCAGGAACCTCAACCTTGAACTCTGGAGTCACCGGTTCGCGAGCGTTTACCACACATGAAGGATTGTTGCATTTTATGATGCCTCGGATCGTTTGAGGAAGTTGAACGCGTTTCTTCGATGTCACCTCGTATTCTCTTACGATGTTGATGGTAGCCTTTGGTGCGATCAGAGCGATCTTGTCGACTTCCTGAGGGTTGAGCTCTCGATCGTCTATCTTCACAATGTCCTTCCGTCGGTACCGTTTGCTCTCAACATTCATGACGGCACTGACAACCTCGCCGTGCTTCCCGTTGATTCCAAGAATGTGGAGAACGTCTAATGCATGCCCAGGTTCGATGTGATCGATGACGGTTCCGTTTCGAATCTTTTTGACGTACAATTGATCTTTTGACGACAAACGCCAGTCAGATCGGCTAGTGCGCGAGACCCGTATATATGAATTGAAAACCCTGCTAGAGCCTGCGGCAAGCGATTGGGGCACGCTCGTGCGAGACTAGCTATTTACCGAACCTCGTGACTTGTTTCAGCTGGTGGCTCCGATGGACTTCACGGGTAGGGACATCGTATCGATCAGGGACTTCACACGCGACGAGATCGATTACGTTCTGAACAAGACAGACTCGATGGAATCCCTAGCCCGTAAAGGATCAGATATGCTACATGGCAAGATCCTGGCCACAGCCTTCTTTGAACCGAGCACACGCACGAGGCTTAGCTTTGAGTCAGCCATGTATAGGCTCGGTGGAACCTGCATCGGGTTCGCGGATCCAAGAGCCGCCTCGGTTGAGAAGGGAGAGAACCTCGCAGACACCGTGAGAGTCCTCGAGAGCTACGCAGACGCATTGGTGATACGGCACCCTCTGGAGGGCGCAGCGAGGCTTGCGGCTGAGTTCTCATCTGTTCCAGTCATCAATGCTGGTAGCGGTGCGGAGGAGCATCCGACTCAGGCCTTGCTGGATCTGTACACGGTGAAGCAAGAGAAGGGAACAATCGACGGCCTTAGCATTGGGCTCATTGGAGATCTACGTTATGGGAGAACTGTCCACTCCCTTGCGTATGCCCTCGCCCAGTACAAAGTCAAGCTGCATCTGATCTCTCCTGATTCGCTTCGGATGCGAAGAGACGTGCTTGTGGAAGTTGAGAAGAAGATCCCCGTGCAGGAAAGCACTGACCTTGTGCAGGCCCTGCCAGATCTGGACGTCATCTATATGACGCGAATTCAGAAGGAGCGTTTTCCTGACCTTGCTGAGTACGAGAAGGTGAGGGGCTCATACAAGCTTAGCACTCTTGAGTTAGGGTCCGCGAAGAAGGATGCGATTGTGATGCATCCTCTTCCGAGGATCGACGAGATCAGCCCAGATGTCGACGGAACCGTACACTCGAAGTACTTCAAGCAGGCGTGGTATGGCCTTCTGACACGAATGGCTTTGATATCGCTCATCCTTGGAAGCCTAAAGTGAAGAGCACGGATTCTTTGCTGTTACTTCACGTAACAGCTTATATTCGGGACCCGTTACCTATGGTAAACGATGGCATTTGCGACTCGCCGTACTCCAACCCTCAAGGACCGCCAGAGTACTACCAGTGCACATCCTAGACTACATGGCCTTCAGGAACGCATTCGGCTCTCAAGGAGATGAAACGGAACTTCACATGCTGGAGAAATTCCATGCAGCAGGATGGATGATCCAACGCGGCCTGCAGGACACCTTCGTCTCAGCCACCCTGAGGACGATACCAGAAACGGAAAGTGACGTTGATGTTGACGTCTGCGGAATAGACCGAGACACTCTCAACCTCGTCTTCTGTGAAACGGGCCCCGCCAGCGAGAATCTATTCCAGAGCTTGGAATTGGTGCAAGATGCGGAAAACGCAAACGCGACTCTGATCTTTCCCTCAAGAATCAACACCAGTGAGATTGCTGATCGATTTCCGGAAGCATTCGAATCGGGCAAGTTTGAGATCCAAAGACTTCCATGGCGTGAACGCGCAATCGACCGAACATTCCGTGAGGCTCTCGAGATAATGGATCTACTGGGGAATGAGACCAGAGTGCGCATGCTCGTACCCTTGCTGGAGCGACCACACGGAAAGAGACACTACCGAGCCGAGATCAATCCGAAACTCGTCTATGAGAACGTCACATCACTACTGACTCATCGGCTAATCGATGAACAAGATGACGACACCTACGGACTGACCATGATTGGAAAACAGATCTTCTGTGAATACATGGCGTTCGTAGAAAGAGTCCGGCGAGTATTGGAGGAGAACAGAGAATGAAGACAGAAGATGAAATGGACCTGAATATCGAGTTTCCCGAGCGATTATGGAAGAGACCGATCGAATTTCACGATGGCAAGCCTCGATTACGGATCGCGGCTTCAAGCTACAATCAACGAGCACCATACACGATGTTTGGAGACGAAACCACACACAGCGACAACGAAGACGAACAATCTGAGAAAACACTAACAGACGAGCCTCAAGTGATGGTATCCACCGAAGCAGGAAATGCGAAAGTGGCAGTCGAGCTACCATCAGTGAATAGGAAAGACCTGAGTCTGCACTGCGCAGAAGACTCTCTCACATTGTCCGTCAAGACTTCAACAGAATCATGGATCAAAGAAGTCCGTCTACCATTCCGAGTCGATCCTGATACAGCGAAGGCCGTCTTCAAGAATGGGAGACTAGAGCTGGTCGTGAGAAAGCATGGAAAGTTCAATCCTCCTCGACCGAGACTGGATTGGGTGTGAGAGTGACGATAGAAGCAGCGAAAGAACTCGATCAGTGCAGAAACTTCGGTGATGTCTTCGAACTCGTGAAGAAGACAGTAGAACGCTCCTTAGGCCAGAGACGTTCAGGCCTGATGCTGTACCTCGCCGAACTCCCCGAGCAAATAGGCGCTTACCACGCAGTCGGCACAAACGGAATCGTCATGAACAAACTGGCACTTGATGCAGTGACACGGTCAGCGCGAACCCTTCGTCAGATCAACTCCTACGTCTACTCAATCCTACTCCACGAATACATTCACTCGTTGGGCTACGTGGACGAGACGCAAGCGAGGAAGCTTGTGTTCGAAATCTCCAAAGAGAACCTTGGTGAGGATCATCCAGCGACCGAAATCGCTCACAGAGGCCCAGCAGAGATGTTCCCAGGGATTGGCGAACCCATCCGCAAGGAGCACTCGCAGAACGTGGAAATAGTCACTGACTTTGACAGATCCACCGACAGCTACATCAAGTAGCCAACAGACAGGACGCTACTGATTCCTCTGGGATCTTTGAGTGCAAGATGCCAAGATTCGTCGTACACAAGCACGCGGCTCGAACGCTTCACTACGACTTGCGTCTGGAACTTGACGGCACGCTCAGGAGTTGGGCGGTCCCGAAGGGTCCACCTGAGACGTCCGGCGTGAAACGTCTGGCGGTAGCTGTCGACGATCATCCGCTTGATTACATCGACTTCCAAGGCACCATACCTGAAGGAGAGTACGGTGCGGGCAAGGTCGAAATCTGGGATAGGGGAACCTTCGACCTCACGAACAATACAGAGACTGCGATTGCCTTAGTGTTTCATGGGAACAGACTCGATGGAGATTACAGACTGATACGAACCAAGGACAAGAACTGGCTGATATTCAAGACCAAGAAATGAGAGAAAGGTAGAATTAGGGACCCCCGGCTCTGTTACGACGCTTGGGGCCGTTGTCTAGCATGGTATGATACCCGGCTCGGGACCATGCATGCGAGAGCCCGGGAGGCCGTGGGTTCAAAATGGCTACAAAAGCCATGACAATCCCACCGGCCCCACCACCGCTTCGAATTGAACCTGCGGATCGGTTTGCAGCCTAGACTGCAATGGTTTCTGGTAGTCCTTCGAAATGCTCGTCTCCAGTCAGGACCTTTGAATCATACACACGCGCTGTGGCAAGAAC
Source organism: Candidatus Bathyarchaeota archaeon (assembly GCA_022865625.1). The sequence continues at coordinate 5,864 of JALHTB010000004.1, read as the reverse complement.
GATCGCGTCGAATAGGCTCGGGGCTCTGCGTCTTTGCCTTGCGGCTCTTTCTGCGAGTTCAAGGTATGCTTCTCCTGCCTTCATGGCTATCTCGACCCCAACGGGTGTCACGAGCGAGGCTGATGCGATCGTCTCTAGTCTGGACTTGAGTCTGCTGCTGTCGGCTTTCTCTCTCAGGTACTTCCTGGAGATCTCTGCCAAGACTATATCGGGCGTCCTTACTTCGTCGGCCTCTGTTATGATTCGCTTGACGTTCTGTCCTTTTTGACCGCCGAGAAAGAGTTCTACCCAAGCGTAGGAATCCATGACGAGTTTCAGCGGTCCTCGCCTCTGTCTTCCTCGGTGAACGGCTTGATCTTTCCTCTGTCAGCCCCGAGCGTTCCTTGCAGTAGCTGCAACCTGTGTCTCTTGATGAGTGATCTTATTGCATCATCTAGGCTACGAGCGTTGAGCTGTTCGCGGATCTTCTCCAGCTCGCTTAGGGTGGCCTTGGAAACCTTCACGGTAGTGGCCGAGCTCATGTCCGCATCGGGAGATGCGCATGCAGTGATAGAGTATAAAGTATACTATATGCCTAGCTACCATTGCCCAGTCTTCAGGTACTCGTCCATGGCTTTTGCCGCCTTCTTGCCTTGTCCCATCGCTAGGATGACTGTGGCTCCGCCGGTTGCGACATCGCCGCCTGCGAAGACGCCTTTCTTAGATGTCTTGCCGGTTTCTTCGTCTATGATCACAACGCCGTCCTTGCCAGTCTTCAGGTCAGATGTCGTCTTGGGGATCAGAGGGCTTGGGCTTTGACCGATGGCTATGATCACGACGTCCGCTGGAATGCGGAAGTTGGATCCTTTGATCGGTACGGGGCGCCGCCGACCGGATGCGTCCGGTTCTCCCAGCTCGTTCTTGATGCATTCCAGTTCTTTCACGTGACCGTTCTCGTCGCCATGTATGGCGACTGGTGTTGTCAGCATCTTGAATTGAATGCCCTCTTCTTCTGCGTGGTGGATCTCTTCCGCGCGAGCTGGCATCTCGTCGCGTGATCGACGATAGATAATGATCGATTCCGCTGCGCCAAGCCGTAGGGCGGTGCGTGATGAGTCCATCGCTACGTTTCCTCCGCCTATTGTGATCACGCGGCGCCCTCGTGCGATCGGTGTATCATACTCGGGGAACTTGTAGGCCTTCATCAAGTTGGCACGAGTCAAGTACTCGTTGGCTGAATACACACCACTCAGATTCTCTCCCGGAATACTCAGGAACCAAGGTAGTCCGGCTCCGGAACCCAAGAAGACAGCATCATATTCTTGCAGCAGCTCGTCGAGTGTGGCAGCGTTGCCGACGACGAAGTCTTTGACAAGCTTTGCGCCGAGGCTACAGACGTAGTCCACTTCACGACGAACGATAGCCTTGGGCATACGAAACTCCGGAATGCCATACACCAGCACTCCTCCGGCCTCATGGAGCGCTTCGAAGATCGTAGCCTGATGGCCCATTCTGACAAGGTCAGCCGCGACTGTGAGACCGGCCGGCCCGGAGCCAACGACGGCTACCTTCTTGCCAGTCGGAGGAGCCAGTTTCGGGACAGGCAGATCGCCCTGCGCTGCTTCCCAATCGGCTACGAAACGCTCCAGCCGGCCTATGGCGACGGGTTCGAAGCGCTTCGCCAGAGTGCATACCTTCTCGCATTGTTGCTCCTGAGGGCATACTCGACCTGTAATCGCGGGGAGAGCGTTGGTCTCCTTGATCAGGTTGATCGCCCCGCGGAAATTGCCTTCCGAGACAAGCTTCACGAAACTGGGTATGTTGATGTTGACAGGACAACCGGTAATGCAATCATGCTTGGGACATTGCAGGCAGCGTTGAGCCTCAGCTATTGCTTGCTCGGGTTTGTAGCCGTATGGAACCTCGTTGAAGTTCTTGACACGCTCGGCTGGAGGCTGTTCTGGCATTGGCGTCTTCTTTGGAACGATCTGCTTCGGCACTATGCGCTTACCCCCGTCACTGCGCTGTCAAGTTTGCATTGGTGCTTCCAACGTTCGACCGCAAGACGCTCCTGCTCACCATAGAATCGTAGACGTGAGAGAAGGATGCCCCAATTGACCTTGTGAGCGTCGAACTCCGGCCCATCGACACAGACGAACTGGGCGCCCTCATCTAGGACTACACGGCAGCCGCCACACATGCCAGTACCATCGATCATTATCGTGTTGAGACTGACAATCGTCTTCACATTGTAGGGCTTCGTGGCCATTGCGACGAACTTCATCATTACAGCTGGCCCGATAGCCCAGACTCGAACGATAGCACCCTTTCGTGCTTCGAGCAGTTCCTTGAGTGGCTCCGTCACAACCGCCTTACGTCCATACGAGCCGTCATCGGTGCAAACGATCAATTCGTCCGAAACTGCGCGCATGCGGTCTTCCCAGAAGAGGAGAGACTTGTTGCGAGCGCCTATGATGGAGATGACAGTGTTTCCAGCTTCCTTGAGGGCTCGGGCGATAGGAAAGGTCGGAGCGATGCCTACTCCTCCTCCGACCATGACTACTGTTCCGTACTTTTCGATCTCTGTTGGATGACCTAGTGGGCCGGCGACTGTGATGAGTTCGTCTCCTAGTTTCAGAGTGCCCATCTGCATTGTTGATTTGCCGACTTCTTGGAAGATGAGAGTGATTGTGCCGGCGTTTCTGTCGAAATCAGCGATCGTGAGCGGGATACGTTCACCAGGCTCATCAACACGAACGATAACGAACTGACCTGGCTTTGCTTTCCGGGCGACCTGAGGGGCTTCCACAACCATCAGTTTCGTTACATCACTGAGGACCTGCTTCTCCAGAATCTTGTACATGGTTGACCCCTGCCGCCCTGAACGCCTGGAATTAGCGCTCAGACTATATTCGGACCCTGCGCCTCGTTGCTGCAAAGGATTATATTTACTCTGAGAAAGGAGATATTTACTGACACCCTTCTAGACTATACTATCTCTGCTGACACGGTCACAGGCTCGCAAGGTCAAACCTAAGCAAACGCGCGAAGCTGCTTTACCGTTCCGAGATATGTTCCGTCTAAGAGCTGGACTTCAGCCTCATTCATCTTCACAATTCCTCCTCTGAGTAGAGGCCCGAAGGTGTCGGTCTTCGTTCGCCTTGCTCCGGAACGTTCTCTCACGTTGATTGGCCGGCCACCTAGGAAATCATTGAATGGTGGAACGAAGAGGCAACGCGAGACTCTCAGCTCGACATTGTATCGTTCTTTGATCTTACTCTCAACGTCTTTGATTCTCCGGCGTTTCGAGTCTCTCAGAATCGCGCGCGCCAGTTTCACGCCGTCACACGGTGCACGCACCCAGACGGGGCTCGTGATCCTGTAGCCGAGAGCGTCTGTGAATAACACAACCGGGTGCAAGTGGCCCTGAATCAGAGATTCGCATCCGAGAAGTTCTGGGGCAGGCCACGCGTGCCCGTGGAAGAGACCATACTTTCCCCACAGCGCGATCCCGCTCGGTGGAAGGATCTTGACTTGAGAGGGAGTCATCGGCTCTATGTTCCCGTCGTGGTTGCCTTGGATGATCTGAATGTCGGACACGAGTGGGCTGATCTTCTCGAAGAACTCAGGCACATCCTTCCACTCTTCCATCTCCGCTCCAACAACCGTATGCTTCACATCACCCAGAAACACAATCCTAGTTGGGGTCGATTTCCCGATTATCTCAACCAGACGATCTGCTAGCTTCGACGTCTGTGAAGGAACATGGATGCCCTGCCGTGCGAGAGTGATCTCCCAACCGATGTGCAAATCACCGACGACGAGAACACGCTCGCCTTCGCCTTGAAGCAGCAGAGAGGGAGTAGAATCCACAGGCCCTAAGCTGTAATTGACCAAACTACGCCGGCCTCTCTGTCTGCTTCAAATCTCTCTTGGCGTTCTACTCTTTCAACATATGCTTAATCAAACACTTGAAGCTCTGATGAACTAACCTGCTTGGCCGGGTTGGCTATGTCACAGGCATACAACAAAGAGCTGGAAGTAATCCAGGCCGTATGCCAAGACATCGTGTCTTCCCGCAAGCTTACGGAATCTCAGAAAACCAAACTCGCGGAACGGTTCGGTGACCGATTCAAGAACGCTCTAGAGCTCGTTGACAAGCGGAAGGTGAAGAGATTCAGATTCAAACCAAGCGGGCGCATCGTCTGGGCAGTGAAAGGCAGAAAGGAAGTCTACCAAGTTATCCCGGAGACGAACTTCTGCAACTGTAACGACTACTACTTTCGAGTCATGGACGGCAAGCGAGCACTCTGCTATCACATAATCGCACAGAGGATCGCGTCGGCGTTGGGAAGATTCGAAACCAGCGACCTCCGTGATACACAATACGCCAAGATCACACAGCAATGGAGAACGCGATCAGAGTCTGCGCCTTGATGTCGCCTGACGAGATTACAGAATTGTTTAAATCAGGATCTACGATCTACGCAGGCAGGAAAGGCGTACACCATTGACCGCTGACGAATTCTACACTCTCCTACAGATCGGCATCACAGTTGCCGCATTCATAGCGCTCGTTCTGACCTTCGTGTATCTTGCCTACGAGAAGAGCTGAGTCCAAAGCTCGACCGCCAGCGGCAGGCGCATTCTTGATTCTGGTTTGCCTAACGATCGAGGATCGACGAAACCGATAAACCAAAGACAATGATTCGCAGACCGGACTCGGAGACGATACAGCGCCCAGACGAGCGACGCTACAGTCTCGATCATTCAGCTAAGTTGAGTTGGAGAGGTCACACTTGCATGATGATGCGTTCGCACTGCTCCAGAAGCCTCTACGAGCGCAGGTGGAGAAACTCGACATAGCTGAAGCCAGCGACATCCAAAAACTCGCGATCCCACCGATCCTTGAAGGCAAGAATGCCCTCCTCATCGCTCCGACCGGAACAGGGAAGACGCTTGCCGCTGTTCTTCCTGTCTTTGATCTCTTTGTCGGGGCGAGAAGCAGAGATGAGACGCATGGCATATCGATACTCTACGTCACGCCTCTTCGTGCACTCAACAGAGACATCCTACGTCGACTCTCTGAGCTGGGTTCAGAGCTCGGAATCAAAGTCCAAGTCAGACACGGAGATACCGCGACTGCTACTCGAACCCTCCAAGCAAGATCTCCCCCCGACATGCTCATCACGACACCTGAGACTCTCCAAGCGATCCTACCCGGCAAGCGCATGCGCGAGCACCTTAGAAATGTCAGATGGGTTGTCGTGGACGAGATACATGAGCTGGCAACGGACAAGCGTGGAGTTCAACTTGCGCTTGGCCTCGAGCGTCTGCGGAACCTCACGAGCCGGGACTTTCAGAGGATTGGACTCTCCGCGACCGTTGGAGACGAGAGTAGAATCGCCAAATTCCTTGCAGGCTCCAACAGAGACGCCGTCATCGTAAAGTCCAAGGAAGGCAGAGGATTCGAAGTCCAAGTTGACTATGTTTCGCCGACGCCGTCGGATCGAGAACAGAGTGAGAAGTTCAGTGTTCCACCATCATCGATCGGCCGGGCAAGACGCATCGCACAACTGGTCCACGAGAAGAACTCTGTCCTGGTATTCACGAACACGCGTGAGCATGCCGAGGCGGTTGGCTCTCAACTCAAAGCTCTAGACTCGCATGCTCCGATCCGCGTCCACCATGGCTCCCTCTCGAAGGAGATTCGGGAGGAAGTTGAACGCGAGTTCCAGGCCGGTAAGCTCAAGGCGGTTGTTTGTACATCATCCCTTGAGCTAGGGATCGATGTCGGATCTGTCGACTTCATCATCCAATACATGTCGCCACGTCAAGCATCTCGACTGATTCAGAGAATAGGCAGAAGCGAACACAGGCTCCGC
>JALHTB010000217.1 GCA_022865625.1 Candidatus Bathyarchaeota archaeon | reverse complement strand
TCAAACTCGACTGGGGGTACATCAACGGCGTCGTTGGTGACTGGATCAACCAGTGGAAGCAGCTGACCGGATCACCGTAGATCAGCCGAACACAACACAGAGCACTGGCCTTGACGATCAGGGACAGGCTGAAGCCTCTGGCGTTACTAACGCCAGCCATAGCGCTTGAGGTCGGCCTGTTCTTCGTCCCTCTGGCGATGCTGGGAATAGTCAGCTTCACCTCGAGGGACTCCTTCTTCTTTACGCCTGAATGGACAACAAAGAACTACGAGAGTCTCTTCACTGTTTTTTCATTTGATTTTCAAGTCACGTTTGGTCTGGTGATTGTCGCTGCGTTTCTTGATCTTCTGTTGGGGTTTCCATTTACCTACATAATGACTAGGAAGATCAAGAAGTACTCCGACGTTTTCAGGGCGGTCATGCTGGTACCGCTATTCGGTGAGCTGTACATCGCCTATGGATTCTACTACCTCTTCCTTCCGGGGGGACCCTTGTACTTCATTCTAGACATTCTTGAGATTCCTGCTTTGAAGGCGATGTACTCAGTGCAGACTGCAGTGATTGCTCTTGCAGTCTACACATTCCCGTTCGCTGTCTACAACATAGGAATCTCGCTACAAGGAATCGATCCAGCGATCGAGGAATCCGCTAGGTGCCTCGGCGCCGGCTGGTTTAGAACATTCTTGAAGGTCACATTGCCAATGTGCCTTCCTGGGTTGCTGGGCGCTTGGCTTGTCGGAATAGGATGGGGTCTAGGAGCATTCGCGATACCCGTGATGATGGGAGGCGCAATGATCTCCCAACGATTTCTCTCGGTAGAAGTGTATTCGCTTGCACTGCTCCAGCTTGACTTGGGCACGGCTTCTGCCATAGGCATCGTGTTGGCACTGATCGCGGTGACCATCTTCTATTTCTCCCTCAAAGCCTCGAGAGGAGCGTTGATCTAGTGAAACCGAAAGACACTGAAAGAATAGGACAGCTCGTTTCGTATGGGTACGTACTGGCAGTCTCAGCCTTCTTGCTTGTACCTTTCATGGTGACAGTCATCAGGTCAGTCACCTACAATCTTCCCGATGGGACGACTACGGTCGGCCTGAAACCTTACTTCGACATAATGGAGAGTTTCTGGCCGAAAGTCTACCTGAGTCTGTCGATTGCCGTCACAACCATACTTATCGATACTGCGGTTGGGATTCCAGCTGCCTACGCATTGGTTCGTTATGTCTTCCCTGGCAAGAGAGCACTCTACACGCTGCTGAACGGAGTATGGTATGTTCCGGGGATATGCTACGCCCTCTCGCTGATTCTTGCATACTACTTCCTGTATTCCAAGTGGGCATTGGGATACTGGGGTTTCATCGCAGCATACTCAGCGGGCTTCCTGCTTCTGATGCTGATGACCTGCATAGTTGCCTTCAAGTACGTTGATCCGTGCTACGAAGAGTCCGCATCGTGCTTGGGCGCAGGCAGGTTGACCACATTCTTCAAGGTGACAATGCCGTTAATCGGTCCCGGAGTCAGCGCAGGCATTCTCCTGATTTTTGTTCTGTCGTTCAACGAATTCATCACCGCTCTTCTCCTTAACCTGCCGACCAAACTGATGACGGCTCCGGTGAGGGTCTTCGCGGAGATAACTCGGGCCCGAGCAACTCCCTATATCGCTGCTGAAGCCGCTGTGTTGCAGTTGATATCACTCGCTGTCGTTATAGTCTACCTGAGGCTTGTTGGGACAAAATACCTACGTGGGGTAATACTAGTCTAGGGTTGAAGAACATATGACGAAAGTCCTCGCGAAAGACGTGAGCAAGATCTACGGACATACTAAAGCTGTTTACCGGGTGAGCCTCGAAGCAAGAGATTCTGAGTTCGTCACAATCTTGGGACC
>JALHTB010000216.1 GCA_022865625.1 Candidatus Bathyarchaeota archaeon | reverse complement strand
GCCTGAAATGGTGGTGGACCGGGCGGGATTTGAACCCGCGACCTTCCGCACTTCGGAGCTGCAGTTTGCCAAGCGGACGATCTTCGGCCCCAAAGGCATACCAGACTGATCTACCGGCCCACGTACACCGCTACACTACCGACAGGCGGAGACAGAGCGATGCATGCTGTCACATCTATCTGTAGATGTGGCGATGTGATGCCTTCAGTTGAATCTGGCCTCGTTAAATGGATTTTGGATGCCATCGAACACCAGTTCTCTGTGTTTCCCAATTCCACGTAGTGCCGCTGACCTGAGGTGATTCTAAGAAAGTCTTAATTGAAGCCCGAGTGGCCTAGAGTCCGGTCCCAGGTGTGCCGAGGTAGAACCGTAAGGTTCCTTGAAAGCTCAGCCTGGGAGAGCACCCGATGCCTCAGCGCAGGTGAAGCTGAAGACCGGGCTGACGGCCACACGGCTGGCCCAATCGAGTGTTCAAAACCGGCGAAGCAAACGTCGGGGAAACTCACTCCCTCGGCACCAACTTCACCATCAACTCATGACGCGCAGTCTTATCGCCTCCCGTTACGCAAAACAGATCAATGCCTGAGCCACGAGTCGTTGCGGTCTTGAGGTGACGACGATGCGTGTCGGCTTCGTACAGATGAACCCGAAGCTTCTCCGAGTTGAGGAGAATGTCGACCGAGCTCTGCGATTCCTCGAGAGAACGAGAGCTGGCTTGATGGTGCTCCCTGAACTCTTCAACACTGGATACAACTTCGGAAGTCGAAGTGAAGTCGAGAGAGTGGCGGAAAGAGTCCCAAACGGCTACACAACTCAGAGACTCCTAGATGTCTCACTTGATAGGAACATGACGATCGTTGCGGGCATCGTGGAGCGAAAAGGCACTAGCTTCTACAACTCGGCAGTTGTGGCGCGTCGCGGACGAGCGTTCACGTATCGCAAAGTTCACTTGTTCTTCAAGGAGAAGAAATTCTTCAAGCCAGGAAACGAGTTCAGGGTCTTCGGGGATCTCGGAGTGATGATCTGCTTTGACTGGTTCTTCCCTGAATCCGCTCGGACTTTGATGCTGAAAGGTGCAAAGATAATCGCACACCCATCGAACTTTATCCTCCCATTTTGCCCACATGCTATGCGGACAAGGTGCATTGAGAACCGAATCTTTGCGATAACAGCCGACAGGGTCGGTAGGGAGAGAGATCTCAAGTACATCGGGCGATCTGAGATACTCGACACGAAAGGCCGTATCCTCTACTGCGCCTCATCGAATCGAGAAGAGGTTGTAGTTCGCGAGATTAACCTTCGAGAAGCGGCGAACAAGAGAATGACTTCGATGAACGATCTTCTCCACGACAGGAGGCCGGAAGTATACCTTCGTTAGCTTCGTCTGCTGCTTCATGTCTGTAAGTACTAGTATGTCTTTCAGGTGGCTGATAAATAATAGATTCCCGGCATATGTTGGAGTAATGACTTCACGCTGGTGACTGAATCGTCATCTGGAAGCGGAGAGAGAACTGCCGACACTGCAAGAAGGAGATTCCTGAAAGCCTTGATGGTTTTCTCTGGCGCGCTTGTACTTTTTCCTCTTGGACGGTTGAGTGCATTCCTTCTCGAGAGAAAAGAAGGCTCGGCCTCCTATCAGCGAATGAAGATCGCGAACACGAGCGACGTTGCAGCAGGAACGAGTCTTCTCTTCACGTACCCTCGCGAGGACAGGCCAGCAGTGCTCATCCACCTTGCATCAGGCGACTTTGTCGCATATGATACTCTTTGTACACACCTCGGATGCCAAATCCGCTTTGACCAGGAGCCGATCAGAGGTTGGGAGAGCAGAAAGGAGAATCTCTTCTGCCCTTGTCACGGTGCGGTCTTCAGTCCTGCAAACGGAGGCGTCCTAGAAGGACCGCCGCTGAGGCCGATGCCCAAGATCAAGCTTGAGATTGACACGAACGGGGACATATACGCCGACGGTTACGAGAGCGGTCTTCCGCTCTATGGTGAGGAATAGGGAGGCGCCCATTTGTCGAAACCCTCCTGGCTGGAACGCTTCTGGGATTGGCTCGTGGATAGAACGAAGATTGAGCCATTCATCACGAGCCGAGTGCCACGCCACGCATTAAGCCCGATCTACTGTCTTGGAGGAACCACATTCCTGCTCTTCGTCGTGCTCTCAATCACTGGAATACTGCTCGCCATGTACTATATTCCGACGCCAGACGGAGCGTACGAGAGTGTCAAGACGATCACGAAGACTGTGCCTTATGGTTGGCTGGTAAGGAGCGTTCATTTCTATAGCGCAAACGGCATGCTCATCCTCGCAATCCTACACATGTTGAGAGTGTACTACACCGGCTCATACAAGCCTCCGCGTGAACTGAACTGGATTGCAGGAGTCGTCTTGGGATTGCTGACGTTGGGCGCCGGATACACGGGATATGTTCTCAGGTGGGATCAGGAAGCAGTCGGTGCCTCAGGCATTGGGAAAGGAATCGCAACATCGATTCCGTATCTTGGATCGCTGCTCGGATCAGTTCTCTGGGGCAGAAGTCAGGCCGAGACGTTGTCGCGCTACACTGCGGCTCATGTGTTGCTCGTACCCGGGTTGATGATTGTTCTGATGGCAGTCCACTTCTGGATGGTGAAAAGGCATGGAATCTCAGGTCCACTCTGACTCTTCGCACTCGTCTGATGAAGAGATTCCATTCTTCCCGAACCATCTCCTAAGCGAGATCGCTCTCGCATTCGCATTACTCGGACTGATTGTGATCTTTGCGTCGCTATTCCCAACGAAGCTTGCGGAGAAGTACGATCCGTTAAACCCGCCTCAGATCCTAGAACCGGAATGGTATTTCATGGGCGTCTACCAGTTCCTCAAGACACAAGGAGTCGAGCCCGTGCATGGAGTCGCTTTGCTTTCGATCCTTGCGATACTCCTCGTGCTAGTTCCGTTCATTGATAGGGGAGCCGGGCGAGCGCCAAAGGATAGGCCGCTCATGATGGCGGCTGTGTTCGTGGTCGCCTTTCAATTTCTCTTCTTGACAGCTTATGGATACGCGACACCAGGCCAGGTTGCGATGTTCTCCGACCCGAAGGTCATTGCTTTGCTCCTCGTGGTCAATGGCATCTCAGCGACGGCCCTGCTCATTGGTGCCT
>JALHTB010000215.1 GCA_022865625.1 Candidatus Bathyarchaeota archaeon | reverse complement strand
TGTCTACGGCTACCTCAAGGCCGAGAATGGAACCGCCCTTGCTGGAAAGAACATCACAATATCATGGGGCCGGGACCTTGCAGTTCTTGCAACTACCAATTGGCAGGGCAAGTTCGAGGCTGGGATCTCCTTTCAGGCAGGATTTCCAGCGGGGTCAGCCCAGGTAGAGGCAAGTTTCCAGCCTGAAGGCTCAGACTCGCTAGTCTACCTCTCGTCCAAGTCGCAGATCGCTGTCAGCGTAAAATATCAGCCCACTGTGATCACTGCCGACGTCTCTCCCACAAGTACCGCAGTTCTGGGCTACGTTGATGTCAGAGGCAACCTGTCGAGCACAGGTGAAGTGCCGCTGGCGTCTCATACCGTCACGGCATTGCTGGATGGATCGTTCTTGGGAAATGTGAGCACGAACGATACCGGCTGGTTTACCTTTAGCTTCGAAGTCCCGCAGACTCTCAGCAGTGGGACTCACGTTGTCACGTTGACCTTTGCGCCGACCGGTCGGTTTGCAGGATCCCATCTGACTTTGCCTTTCTCTGTGAACTATTTGGAGACGCAGCTCAACATCGACGTGGACCGCATAACACTGTTGTCGGGATGGAAGCTAGCGGTCAATGGAACTGTGGCGTATCCGAACGGAACAGAACCGAAGTATGGAAACGTGACGATCTTCATCGACAGTATCCCCTACCAAAACTCAACAGTCAAGGATGACGGATCATTTGTTTCCGTCATCGAGCTTCCGATTGGGCTTGGCTTCGGTTCCCATTCGATTGGAGCCGAGTACAACCCGGTGGAACCTTGGGTGCAGAAATCCCAAGCAGCGACGCAGGTATACGTCTACAACACTCCTACGGTCATAATCGCTGCAGTAGGGATTCCATCCGCTACCTCCATTGGAGTCTATTTGGTGAGAAAGCGAAGAAGAGCGACGGCACCACTACCGACTGTGCCTGAACCAGAAGCAGCAGAGCCCTCGCTGAAAGAGGAATTCACCCGCGAGAAGCTCATCTCCATGGCAGAGGCAGAGGGAGACGACGCCTCAATAGTGAAAAGATCCTTCAGGCTCGCACAGACCCTGATAGATCGAGAAATCGGCGAATCGCCCCGGCAAAGCGAAACACATTGGGAATACTTCTCCCGAGTTGCACAGGCATCGCCCCAGATCAAAGAATCGCTCAGGCGTCTTGCGGAACTCTACGAGCTAGCTGAGTACAGCCCATACCCAGTCGAGAGCGCCCAAAGAGAAGAAGCGAAACAGATCCTACTGAAGATTCGAGAAGAATTGTGAGCTGTGAAACAAGCGTGCGGGTGTCGCGCAGAAGAACCCTCGTGTTTGCGGTCGTCCTATCCGCAATCCTGATGGTGTCGTTGGCATATGTTTGGCCGATCCAGGAGCCGTATCACCCACTCAACGAGGGATGGGACGGGTGTAGCAAGATCGCCGGCACAGCCCAGAACAGGACGTTCATACTTACTTATGACGAACTTACCGCCAGTGGATCGCAGCTGTTGGCGATCATAGGTCCGAATAGAGAGTTCTCTCAAAGTGAGACTTCGCACATAAGGAGTTTCTTGGATTCTGGCGGAATTGTACTGCTCGCGGATGGTTTTGGGACAGGGAACGGCCTGCTTGAGGCTCTTGATGTGTCGGCAAGGTTTTCGAAGATCCCGATAGCAGACCTACTCTACTACAGCAAAGAACCCAGCTTTCCTATCATCACCGACTTTTCGCCCAGTCCAGTCACCGTCAACATCGCGGCGTTGTTGCTGAACCACCCGTCGTACATTGAGATTTCGAACTCGAGTTCAGTAACCAAACTCGCATCGTCTTCACCCTTCTCCTTTGTTGACCTGAACGGTGACAGCAGACCTGAGCCTAACGCGACTATCGATTCCTACCCTGTTCTAGCCTCGGCTAGCATTGGACGGGGATCATTGATCTTGGTCTCCGACCCGAGCATCTTCGTGAATGAAATGATCGATTTGTACGATAACATGCAACTCTTCAAGAACCTGTTGTATATGGGGCAGGATTCACTCATTTTCGACATCGATCATCTAGAACGAGCACCTCTGACTGACGAGAGAATTCAGTTCAAGAACGCAGTCAACTCAATACGGGATCTTGTACTCTTCTCCCCAAGCGGTGTCTACATCCAGCTTCTCACTGTAGTAGGCATCATCTTGGGATTCTCGATCCGGCTCTCACGA
>JALHTB010000043.1 GCA_022865625.1 Candidatus Bathyarchaeota archaeon | reverse complement strand
TCTCAACCGTCTCATACCGGCTGGCCGCGGAGTGGAAGCATCCTATCTTGACGTGACACCCGAAGAGAGAATCAAGTCCCTAGAAGCATTGTACAGCAAGTTCTACGACAGTGTGCAGAACGGAGTTGGCATGCAATGCTACGCTCGAGGAATGACCTACTACGCTCGTCTCGGCTACGAACGTTCAAACGGGAAGGTCTTCACAGTAAGCGAGGCCTTGTCAGGACACGAAAGGATGTTCCAGAAGAAATTCGGGCTGGAGGTCTCAAAGATTGTACGGAGACTCGCAGCAGGCTTCGGCGGATGCTCAGCCGGGCTAACCTACGCGGGGCTCACTGCATCCGGAGACCTGCTTCCTTGCGTTCCAGCAGCAATCAAACTGGGCAATCTTCTCGAACAAGATCTGGAAGAGATCTGGATTCACAATGAGCTGTTGAACTACATCAGAAACCGGAAAGCGCTCAAAGGCTCGTGCAAAACATGCGCGTACAGCGAGCTGTGTGGCGGTTGCAGATTCACAGGATATGTCAGCCATGGAGACTGGCTAGGACCTGATACTTCCTGCCCTTTCGGTCCCAAGATCTGAACTGACTCAGACAAGGATCATTGACGCAACATAGTTCACGATCGTCATCAACAGAAACCCTGTCATGAAACTTGCAGTCGCGGTTCTTTCGAATCCGTGGCTGTGACTCTCAGGCACCATCTCATCGAAGATAACGTAGAGCATCGCTCCCCCCGCAAAGGCGAGAGCATACGGGAGCAATGCGTCAAACACGCCTACGATTACCATAGCCGCGAGTGCGCAGAGGGGTTCCACAACGCCTGAGAGTGCCCCTGCAACAAAACTATCTCGTACCGAATAGCCTTGGCTCCTGAGAGGGACCGATACAAGGAATCCTTCCGGCACGTTCTGTAACGCTATTCCCATGGCTACGGTATTCCCGAAGAGCGTTACACCTCCAGAGTAGGCTGTTCCAGTCGCGAAGCCTTCCGGTAAGTTGTGAATGACTATCGCAGCCACCATCAGAAGAGTCGTCCTCATGCCTTTCGTGAGTGGTTTGTCAGGGATCAGGATTCCGTGAATGTGAGGAATGTACATGTCTAGGACGAAGAGTGCCGTGGCTCCCAATGCTATCCCAATAATGACTTGTGGTAGATTCTGTTGGTTCGGCCCCAGTGCTTTGGGTATCAAGTTGAGAGCTGTCACAGACAACATTAGACCTGCTGACAAGCCGACTAACGCGTCCCTCATCCTATGGCTCACCGTTCTGATGAGGAACACGAGTGTGGCGCCTAGGCTCGTCGTCATGCTTGCTAAGATGCTGAGTACTATCGCTTGTGGATCCAGCAAGTACCAGACCGACGAGAATAGACTCTGGCTTGAGTCAAAAACCTAGCTTCTGGATCCGTCCTTAGAAGTCACAAAGCAGATCCCCTATCATCCAGCCACAACTTGTGTCCTTCACCCGAGCCCAGTTCTTGCGAACAATCTTGGTGGGATTCCCACACTCAGCAATGCCAATATGGAGGAAAATAATCCACCTGTCGAGCGAGTCGGGCAACCATGCAAGTCCACGACGACAACATACTCGAAGTGTCACACCTGCACGTCACGGCTCAGGATCAGACGATTCTCAAAGACGTCAGTTTCAAGGTGAAACGAGGCACGACTCTTGCGATAGTGGGACCAAATGGTGCAGGTAAGACAGTGCTGTTCCGAGCATTGCTCAATCTTGTACCCTACACTGGTGAAATCAAGTGGGCAGAGAACATCAGGATCGGTTATGTTCCTCAGAAACTGTCCGTGACTGATGTTCCGATTTCAGTGAATGAATTCCTCTCATTCAAGAAAGCTTCGAACGTCGAAAAGTGCCTTCGAATGGTCGGGCTTGACGAGAGCATATTGCATAAGACACTGGGAGTCTTGTCGGGAGGTCAGCTGCAGAGAGTACTGATCGCTTGGGCTGTCATTGATGATCCGAACGTTCTATTGTTCGACGAACCGACGACTGGCGTGGACTTGGATAGCGAAGAAGCAATCTATGAAATGCTCAACACGCTCGAGAAAGAACATGGAATAACTGTGCTCTTGATATCTCATGACATACACGTGATCAGAGACTACTCAGAGCACATGTTGGCCTTGAAGAATGGTGTAATCTGTTTCGCGGAATCAGATGAGATAACCAAGCCATCTGTTCTTCACGCGATCTACGGTACGGGGACCGCCTTGAAGAGACGCAAGGACAGAAAGTGAGGCCCATGTTGGAAGTGTCATTTTTCAGTGTGGTAATTGGGATATTTGTCGGTTTGTCGGCTGGCTATCTCGGATCTCTCATGGTTCTGAAGCGAATGGCGCTTGTGGGCGATGCCCTATCACACGTCGCCTTGCCGGGTCTCGCGTTAGGTATTCTTTTCAACTTTGACCCGTTCATTGGAGCGTTTCTTTTCCTGTTTGGCTCTGCACTGGTAGTGTGGCACGTCGAAAGAATCACCAAGCTTTCTGTTGAGACAATCGTGGGCGCCATGTTCACACTGGCACTCGCAGTAGGAATACTGATCATACCGCAACCCGACTTGCTTGAGGCCTTATTCGGTGACATCACCAAAGTCACTCTGACGGACACGATCGTGGCTGTCGTCGTTGGTCTGTTTGCAGTTCTCTTGACCAAGATGATATACAACAAGATGATTCTGGGAATGATCTCTGAGGAGCTCGCTACGTCAAGCGGCATCAACGTGGCCAGAACGAACCTTGTCTATCTTCTTCTGGTATCGCTGGTAGTAGCGATAGGTATCAAGATCGCAGGAAGCCTGCTCGTGGGTTTCCTCGTCATCGTTCCCGCTGCTACTGCAAAGAATGTGAGCTCCAGCCTGTTTAGATATGCTCTGTTGAGCTCTGTGTTCGGCGTGGTCAGCTCGGTCTCGGGGGTTCTATTGTCAACTTACATAGAATTGCCATCCGGACCGTTGGTGGTGCTCTCAGGTATTGCAGTATTCTTGGCAGCGGTCTTGGTTAGATGGTCTTCATCGCGTCGCCGTAAGTAGTTGCATCGACGGGCACACTCAAATCAGGAGTTCAAATCCGGAGGCCCGCACCAAGAGACCCACACACACAAATCAACGGTTCAAATTACGACGCCCGCACCAACGTACCCACACACACACAAAAAATACCTCTGGACGACGGGTCAAATTCCAATGCCCGCACCAAGGGACACACACAGAAAACCAGAGAGCCAAGGACGGTAACTCGTTCAAGGTCTACGAGAGAGTTCGAAAGAAACTCCGATTCAGAGGTTCAAAGAAGCAGTCATCAAGATAGTCTTAAACCGACGACGGAACCATGACCAGACCAGACTCACAGAGTCGTGAGTAATGAGCATGACTTATCGAGAGGACCCACTCGTCGAGCTCGAACGCGATTTAAAGGAAGGCGAGTCACAAAGGCTTGAGTTCAAAGAGAGATTTCCTGAACAAGCCAGAGACCTTGCGGAAGTGATAGCGAGTTTCGCCACCTCCAATGCTGGCACAGTATACCTCGGTATCGATGACCATGCTAGAGTCGTGGGAGTAGAAGCAATCTCGGGACTTCAAGACACGAGGGGCAAAGATGCGTACAACAAGAGGATTCAGGGAACGACGCAGCAACCAATATCTCACTGTTCTTTTTTCTTTGGAAGGATGGGAGCCACCAAGTTCTTCATAACGCCGGCGTGGATTTGACGGACGCCATGGAAGAGGCAAAATGGCATTGGTCAACTCTGGAGCCGTTGAGCGGGGATCCTTTCTTCGCAGCCTGTTGACATACTTTGGCCCCGCCCTCATTGTGAGTGTTGCGTACATTGACCCGGGCAACTACGGCACCGACATAAGTGGTGGAGCATCCTTCGGCTACAGCATGCTCTGGGTTGTTTGGCTAGCAGGCGTCATGGCCATGCTCCTACAATACCTCTCCGGAAAAATCGGCATAGCAACCGGTCACTCTCTACCCGAGCTGGTTCGACTGCACCTGAAGAGGAGAATCTACATTCTACCGTACTGGCTGGCCTCAGAAGTTGCCGTCGCGATGACCGACCTGGCGGAGTTTCTCGGTACAGTGATAGCCTTGTACTTACTCTTCGGAATCCCGTTACTCTATGGGACTTTCATTTCGGTGCTTGATGTTGTTCTGATTCTTGGGCTGACGGGAGGCCGAATGCGTCGCCTTGAACAAATGTTCGTGCTCTTCGTCTCAATAATTGGATTCGGATACGTCTACGAGATCTTCATCGTTCGACCTGATCCTATGCCCCTGATCATGGGATCGATAATTCCGAACTTGGGTTCAGAAGCGAGATTGTTGGTGGCCGTCGGAGTTATAGGTGCCACCGTAATGCCGCACGCACTATTCCTTCACTCTTCATTGTCTAACGACAAGGTGACTGACACGAGGGTCGAGCAGAAATTGAGGGTCCTTCAGCTTCACCGTGCTGAGAGCATAATCATGTTCACGTTTGCTGGCGTCGTGAACGTGGCAATAATGGCGATGGCGGCAGCAGCATTTCACACGCATGGCCAAGAAGTGGGTACAATCGAAGGCGCCTATCGCACGCTTACTCCAATCTTTGGACCGGCAGCAGCTGTCGTCTTCGGCATAACATTGCTATTCTCAGGACTCTCTTCTTCCACCACTGGAACGCTTGCAGGCCAAGCGATCATGGAAGGAATGTTGGACAAGAGGATCAATGTCTGGTTACGTAGGATCGTTACAAGAGTAGTTAACACGATTCCGACAACTGTCGCAATTCTGAGCGGAATGGACCCGCTAATGATGCTCGTCTACAGTCAAGTGTTCTTGAGCTTGATGCTTCCTCTGCCGCTCTTGCCGCTGTGGAAGTTCACCAGTGACAAGAAATTAATGGGGGCCCTTGTCAACAAGCGAATTACCACAATTCTCGCAGGGCTCTTCATTGTCCTTATCCTATCTTTGAATGCGTTGCTTCTCTACTTCACACTAGGAGGCAAGACCTAATCTGGTCTGACCAAGGGGTCGTTGAGTGATTCCTCCCCTAGCCCGTCACTTACATGGACACGTACAGGAGAGGAGTAATTGTGTGTGGGTCACTTGGTGCGCACACACATGGCACGAATCTCTCGCGATACGAGATCAAGTCATGTAGCTCGTGAAATCGTCAGCGCCGTCTCGGCCGTCCTCGCGTGATGGACGTAGTCAACTAGGGTCCAGTTGTCGTGTTCTATGAATTCCAGATCAAGCCTGCTGTAGAGGTTCTTGACGATTAGTCGTCTAAGAACTTCGGCGCCTTTGCCCAGCAATTCTTGAAGCGCCTTGTAGAAGGTATCGAGGTGGTCTGGAATCTCCTCGCGTCTGATTTGAT
>JALHTB010000042.1 GCA_022865625.1 Candidatus Bathyarchaeota archaeon | reverse complement strand
GGTTGCCTAGAATAGGTCCAATCCTGTGGTATTATCATGCGCTCTCTCGAGTTTGACTTTCAGGTCTACAAGGTACAGCTCTGCAGCGTAGATTGTCGTACCTTCGCATGCGTGTCCTCCTAGAATCCTGCCGTTCTTGTCTGCTAAAGTTATGTGGGCGTGCACTCTGGTCTGTCCTTTGAATTCGGATATGTTTCCCAAACAAGAGGTTATCTCAAAGGCATCGTTCAGGACTGTCTTCACATACTTCTTGTCCTTCTGATTGTAGTAGGCCACCGTTGCATCCTTGACAGCCCCGATGATCCAGAACACACCGGCCTTGATGCCTCTCTCCTCGGCGACTTTCCTTATGGAGTTGAGAAGATCCGCACCGTGATCCAAGCTCGCGATGAAGCGTCTCTCTTCGCACGACTCGTGCAGGTTCATCTTTGGCATTCACGATTCATGCCGGGTGAGTACGATCAAATAAGGTGTTGTGAGGACAGCCAGGTGTTCTCCGCTCGTTTTGGGGAATAATGCGGGGGGTGGGATTCGAACCCACGAAGGCCTACGCTTGAACGAGAGACGCCTGACGTTTTCCCCCCTTGCATGAACCCTCTTCCCTCATCGCTTGACGAGAATCAAACACCAATGATAGAGTGGTGGCCTCATTCAAATAGGAGATGAGGGGTCTCTCGCATTCCCGCGGGAGTCTGAAGCATTTGGCAAGGTTAGGGCGGCGTTACTTCATTCTGTGTAGATAGTTTCTTCTTGGTGGCGCGTTCGCTTAGATAGACTAGAACGAGTAGAATGATTAGAATGAGTATCCACATCCAAGACCCGCCGCGGATGAAGATTAGCACCACTAGGAAACTGAGGACCTGAAGAAGTATCGTGAGTCTGTTCAAATCGAAGACCTACGACTCTGTTGCGGCGCATGTCATATTAGCTCTCATATCTCCCAAGGGGAAGGCCTAGATCTGTCATAGTTGCTTGCTCACCTACAATCCAAACGATAGAACCTAGCCCAGCGTGTTGGGTGATGCCTCAAGCTGCTGCAAAATGTGCCGAGGGTTGGATCTGAACCCACGAGGGGCAACTGGAGAGGGTGGGTTCTGAGTAGGGTGTACACCACCCCCTTTTTTCAGTGGAATCCATCATGGGTCCGAACCCTTTTGCATCCAAAGTCCCGTGGGATTCTGAGACGATTTCCAGCAACGAAACCGATGCAGCTCCCACTCGATCCGCCACGGAAATGAGAGCCCGTGTTCGATTCTGTTAAGGGGAGATGTCACTGCTCAGCAGTGACAAATGCGGGAGGGGGATTCGCGCACCAGTTTATCAGTACCGGTTACCCCATAGGTGGCGATATTCGACCCCATACAAGAGGTTCAAATCTGGAGGGGCGTCTCCAATTTCAGATTGGGTGCGTACCGGTTCCTTCGCCCTTACATTCTGAGATAACATTTATGGTGCCTGTGGCTCGTCAAGGCGAGCGATACGAGCAGCAATATGATATCACGCTCATAGCCGCCCGCGAATCTCTTTTTCATCTTCGCCGCGGAAACCCAAGTTATCGAAAGCATTAACAGAACGAAAAGTGAAGCAACGGTGGAGGTTAGTGTTTGGAGAAGTACTGCTATGGCTCCGAAGCACTCAACGACCCCACCAAACAGGATGAACCTGGTTGTGATCATCTGGTCATGGCTCTTCTAAAGACGGGGATCGCTATGCCCAGCGTTGTGACAGAGTAGAGTGCGAGCACAACGACATCCATGAAGATCTGATTGAAGCTTGCATTGAGGACGATGACTTTCCTGAGGGCATCGGCGGCGTAGTACAGAGGCAGCGCCTTTCCAATCCATTGCAGCCAACCTGGCAACTGATCCATAGGGAAGAGAATCCCGCTCAGGAACATCATCGGGAACTGCAGAAGCATCATCATCATCTGGGCAGTCTCCTGCTCTGGCGCCAAGGAAGTCATGATTAAACCGATGCCTGCAAAACTGGCAACCCCGAGTAGCAGCACTCCCACCATCAAGAGGGGGCTACCATAGATCTTGACGCCGAAGAGTAACATAGATAGTCCCAAGATCATGAATGCCTGGATCATGCCTCTTACGGTTTGAGCTATCATCTTTCCTGCGACTATTGTATTCCTCGATATCGGGGCCACCATTAAGCCGTCCATCGTACCTTGCTCTTTCTCCCTAGAAATCGCGGAAGCCAGACCAGATAACGTTCCCATCACTACTGTTAGTCCCATGAAACCTGGAGCCAAGAATTGAAATGTGTTTGTGGTGCTGCCGATTAGATTCTCACGTTGAACACTTATCGGCTGTGTGATAAATGATGGATCACTTGAGATACCCATCTGCGATACAATCATTCGGCCGAGATTATCCGATATCGCTCCAACGATTGAGGCTGCTTCCCCGTAAATGATGGAAGCCATCTGAGCGCTGGTATCATCGACCGTGATTAGTACGGTTGCTTGGCGATGCGAGTTGAACGCATCGGTAAACCCCTCCGGTATTAGAACGACTCCTTTGATGCTGCCGGTCAGGATCTCATTTCTAGCGGCCTGGAAACTCGGGAAATCTCGCACCTTAAACAGGCCTGTTGAGGCCGATATGTCTTTGAACTGGTCTGCAACCTGGATCGCGAGGGATCCATCATCCTCCACGACCATGGCCATCGGTGCATTCTTGTAGGGATTGCTCGTGCCAGTTGTCGAAGGAAACATGGAGCCAAACATTGACATCATCAGAATTGGCATCAGCATGAAGGTTCCAACGAGCATCTTAGCCTTCCAGAAATCCAGAAGGTCCTTGCGCGCTATGCGAAAGGTAATGTAAATGCTGTGAGACAGACTTGGGCTCAAACTAGATTCTCCCCATCGGTCTTCTTCCCATTGGCACACGGCTTGAGGCGGAGTCTCTGAGCGTTCTTCCTGTAAGCTCGAGGAAGACTTCCTCGAGGGTGTCGCACTTGTGTTGGCTCTTCAGGAAGGCGGTTTCATCTACAGCCACCATTTTTCCGTGGTCAATTATGCCAACTGTGTTCGAGAGCTCGTCAGCCTCCTCCATGATGTGGGTTGTGAGGATGATGGTCTTTCCACTCGCATTCAACTCTTTGATGAGGTCGCGGACGAAGCGTACGCTTTGTGGGTCGAGAAGGGCTGTGGGTTCGTCTAGGAAGAGTATGTCTGGATTGTGGAGTAGTCCACGTATGATGTTCAGCCGTTGGCGCATGCCACTTGAATAGCCGCCTGTCGGCATGTCCTTGAAATTCTCCAGATGAACCATCCTTAGCACCTCGTCGATCCTCGGTATCAGTTCAGCCCTATTCATGCCATAGAGTTCACCGAAGAACATCAAGTTCTCAACCGCGGTAAGCCTCGGATAGAGAATGAGCTTCTCAGCAACCAAGCCTATTCTTCGTCTAACCTCGTCTGCTTGAGTTCTAACATCGAAGCCATCCACTACCGCTGTCCCTTCCGATGGCGAGGTGAGTGTCGTCACCATTCTTATCGTGGTTGATTTGCCCGCGCCGTTCGGTCCCAAGAAGCCGAAAACCTCGCCTTTCATGATCTCCAGGTTTATTCGATCGACCGCTACGAAATCGCCGAACTTCTTGGTTAGATCATGAGTCGTAATGATTGGCTTCATCAGCTCACCCCCGTAACACCAAGACTCTTGACGAATTCGTCAGCAGAATAGGCTCTAACCAACTAGAGGATCGGACGTCGAAGATTGCCATAGGAGCAGCCGTCGCAAGCATTGCCTGTAGATCGTACGAAGCATCTAGACCATGCTTGAGTGGGTCGCCAGGCCGGCAATTTGCCATGGAGAGAAGCGCGGTAGACTCGGCTACGGCGTTTTGAGCCATGTTTTCTGCATGACGACTTGATGCCTCTCGATTCAAGATCTCTTAACCTCCTTCAGCGATTTGATTCGGTTCAGAAGTCTGTTTAGGCCACGTCGTCCGAAGACTTCCTGATGGATTGCAAGAAGGCCTAGCATTTTTTCTTCGAAGTCTTCTTGATGTTTGTCAAGTTCACTCAGGATGTCTTTTAGAGCATGTCTACCCTTTGGCGTGAGATCGTAGTATACTCTTCCCGAGCTGTCGTCTTTCGTGGATCTTATCACTCCCGCTTTCTCCATACGACGCAGGAATGGGTAGATGGTCCCGTAGCTCACTTTGAAATGTCCCTTCGATGCTTCCTCAATACGACCCGCAAGTTTGAGCCCGTACACAGGGCCATCCTTCAGCATGAAGAGGAACAGGAACTGGTATGGCGCTCGTAAGCGCTCCACGACACCACTCGCCTCGCTGTATCTGTATCGATACGTTAATAAGGGTTATCGTATCGTTATCGCGCCGATATTTCCCTCGTCCGGAGAAGACGATGTTGACGGGATTGACATCCGTAGTATCAATCATAATGATCATTGTTATGGTCGCACCTTTTGTCAGCAGCGTTGAAGCTGTTTCTCAACCAGATGTCGTCGTCACGTCGGTGTACTGGGGAACCAATCCGGTCGGAGGCACATCAGTATACCCAGGAGACACCAACATTCCATTGTCGATTGTCTTGTCAAATGCAGGAGACGCAGCAGCCCGAGAAGTCAATGCCAAGCTTGTGTTGACGCCTCCGTTCAGCTACGTCTACAAGGTCAACGGAACCCAGGTTTCCGCCAAGACCGTTGACCAGAGCGCCGGCGATATGCAAGCAGGCTTCTCCTTCACTCTGCGGTTTGCGTTGAGCGTTGCTTCAGATGCAACTGCGGGAGTTCACAGACTCACGATTATCCTTGATTACAAAACCGCGAGAGAGCTATTGCCTGTGGAGAAGACGCTCAATCTGGACGTGCCTGTTTGGACAGGTGACGTTCACGTTCAACATGTCACCACTGCGCCTCCGAAAATATACCCCGGCGACAATCAGATCGCTGTGAAAGTGTGGCTTGTGAACTCTGGCACAGGATCAACAGCTGACCTTCAAGTACGCCTTGTGTTGGAAGATTCGTTCAAACCATCCTCAGGAGGCTCAGACGTCTTCTTCCTCGGAACAATGCAGCCGGGACAGATTAGTGAAGCAGATTTCTACCTTGACATAAGTGAGTCGGCTCAATTCGGAAGTTACAGCCTTAGATTAGTCACTGACTCGGCTGGATCCAGCGGACAAGTTGAGATCGGGCAGGTTCCCATCTACGTAAGCGAGAAAGTGATGTTCGAAGTCGTTCAAGTGGAGCCCAAGGCTCTTCACGCTGGCGATTCCGGCGTCAGCATAAAGATAACCATCAAGAACGTTGGAAGCGTAACTGCAGACTCGGTAAGGGTCCAATTAAGAGTTAGCAACTACTTCTCAGGAACGCTCACGGACTTTCTTGGAACAATGGGACCAGGAGAGTCCAAGACAGCATACCTGACAGTCGATGTGGACTCAAAGGCCACGTCCCAAACATACAAGATGGACTTACACCTCGGCTGGATCCAATCAGACAACAGCTTAGATGAGACTACTCCCGTGGAAATTCAGGTGGCTGCTGCTGAGCTTCCGATGCCGTTAATCGGAGTAGCCGTCGTCTTGATCGCGCTGGCGATTGTTTTTGTGGTTCGTAGAAGAAGAGCACCGCCGCCATAAGGCCCGTTTCGCTCCCACGCGTTCGATTCCTAGATATGTCGAGAATATCGAATCGACGCACACACCCACCACATCTTCAAACGTTCAGGAGTTTCTTCGAGATTTCGAGACGTACCGTACAGTGTACGAAAGACTTCGGGCCGCGAGGGAGATGGAGGTCGTTAACCGTCTCTCTGCTATCGGGAGAGAGATCAGGCAAGGAACTATGCCATGGACCAAGTCTGATCTGAAGGATATTATTCGCTGGAAGCGCATGCATCGACTGATACCGAGAATCGAGAACGCGCCAGACATTGAAGAACGCCTAGAAGGCGCCTTCATGATTCAGGACGAACGTGCCAGAATCGATGCCCTATGTAGGATACCCGGCATCGGGCCTGTACTGGCGTCCGCGATACTCATGTTCACATCGCCCGAAACCTATGCACTTCTGGATTGCCACGCATGGAATGCTTTGGGATTCCTCGGCTTTCATCTTCCGAAAAAGGGCGTCAGTAGTGGCAGGTTCACAATTCCTGAACTGTTAGAGTTTCTCAGAATCATCAGGAAATTAGCTAAAGAGAAGGCTACAACCCCAAGTGAAATCCACAACGCGCTCTATGCGTTAGACAGAGTGAGAACGAATAAGAGATGGAAGTGGCATAAGCGTCAAGTGCAGCTCGGCATAGTCAATTCCTTCCTTGGGTCATCTTGAGTAGAAATCCAGCGTGTATCCTCTACCCATAAAATACGAAACCTGTGTATGTTGTAGACAACACGTCCCCCACGAACAAAGCCATATCTTGTGCACGGATAACCACAGAAGAAAGCCATAGATGCCGTGGCCGGATCACCCATCGATATGCCAAGGCAATGCTCAAGAGAAGCCGAAATCGAGTCGTCTTGGG
>JALHTB010000041.1 GCA_022865625.1 Candidatus Bathyarchaeota archaeon | reverse complement strand
CGTCACTTGAGTTGCGAGAGCAGTTGCTTCCGAATCTTCGCAACCACAGTATACATGGGATCGACAACTTGCGATATCTCGAGATCGCCTGCGACACTCAGTAGCATGTAGGCGTCATATTCTTCGAGCCGATAGTCCGCGACGAGCCACCTTATCAGCTCCCGGACGGCAAGCTTGGCCGCGTCCTCTAGCGGCCGAGCACTGCAGACAGTCATTATCTCGTCTGATGATTCGATTCTTGGCCACTCGATTTTCTTGCCTTTGAGCAGTTCGAACTTGATTCTGACGACGGCAGGGACCTCCACGCCTGTTCCGCAGACCTCGCCATGGCCTTGGGTAGCGTGGACATCGCCAAGCGCAAACAGTGCACCCTTCACTTTGACAGGCAGGTAGAGTCGGTTGCCCACGGTGACTTCTGGCGTGTCCAAGTTTCCTCCATGCTTGGATGGAGTCACAGTCGCAGTGCTTTCCGTGGCAGGTGCGACACCAATCGTTCCTATCATTAGTCGCGCTGGTATCTTGACCGACTTGCCTGTGCACAGAGGGAAGACTACTTCTCCGCCTCTGATTTCGCTGAACTTTGATAGTGGAGGAACCTGCGTGAACCAGCCTTCCAAGAGTCCGAAACCTGGGACAAGAGCTGTGATGCCTCGTTCCCCCGCCTTGATGTCAACAATGTCCACAACGAGCGTGTCTCCGGACTCTGCTCCCTCGACATAGACTGGGCCGGTGACAGGGTTCTCGAATATTTCCTGACCTGACTCCAGGACTTCCTTCCAATCGCGTTCGGGTCGAACGCTGTCTCCGAAACAGTCGTAGGTCTCGATCTCAACAACCTCGCCAGGCGACACCGAAATGATCGGTTTGATGTTGGGCCCGAAGAGGCAGTCGCCCTGTTGTGTAATCTTGTCGGCAGGCTTCTTCGATATTCTCTTCATGTCCAGCAAGGGCTCCTATCTGGTGCGCTCCTCAACGTCGTTCCACCACTTCTTCTTTGTGCCGTCTTTCTCTCGTTTCTTCCACTGCTTGGTCTTCGGTGCCTCGTCTATGTCTTTCTTCAGATCGTTGATCCTCGCCAGGATAGTTTTGAGAATCTCTGTGTCTAGCCTGCCATCTTCTTTGTATCGTTGCGCAAATTGGATGACTTTGTCTAGGTTTGAGTTGGCGTCATACCAGAATCCCCAATCGTCAGCGAGAACTTCTCCAATGTATCTGCGGTTTATCTGACCTCGTCCTTCTTGGTCAGAGGCCGGGCAAGCTGCGAAAAGCGTCACAAGGTCTTTGATGTCTTTCTCGTTGATTTCGTGGATTTGGGTCTTCTCGAGGACGAGGTCTGTTGGCGAAATAGTAACCGGATCCAAGGACAGTCTCCCATCATGGGGGTTTGAGCCAAAATGAATCTCGTGGCTGTACCTTAGCCTGTCGAAGAAGACGTCAATCAAGTATCTTCCTTCAGGGTGGTGGAGTATTGTGCGATCGCGTCCATGCATGAGGACGGCGTATTGGTCGAGCTTGAAGTGGAGAATGTTCTCGAGGAACTTGTGTAGACTCGGGCGTTGCTTGCTGTAGGCTACTAGGTCTATGTCGGTGAAGGTCTTTCCAGACGAGCCTAACCGTTCCAATCTGTAGAAGAGGTCAATGTGCGATGCGGCTTGAAGTCTCACCGCTATCGCACCTAGGATGCGAACTGTCAAACCGGCTTCTTGCGCCTGATTTACAATGCCCACTGCGTCATCGATAATCGCTTGATCCGGGGTGCTTGACATCCTCGTAGACTCTCTCCAAGGAACCGAGTGACGATGTGATGCGACGTACCTCACATAAACCTGTTTTCTCAACAAGTCTTAAGAAGTCAGACCGCAGTGCGAAGGTTGAATGTGATCATATTGAGCAACCCAAGCTCAGGGTCCAGCAAGGAACCCCTTGTGTATGCAAGAAGAACTTCAGGACTGATACGGCGACTCTCCGCATGGGATGCCATGATCTATAACATTGTCTTCATGGCTCCAACTGCGGTGTTTGTCTACGGCATCTGGGCATTGTTGACCTATCCGGGAACAGACCTGCCAATCACGGCAATCATCTCTGCCTTGATCTCTATCCCCATCGGCTTGTTCTACGCGATATACTCAGCCTCGATGCCACGATCAGGTGGAGACTACATCTGGGTAAGCCGCGTAATTCATCCAGCCATAGGATTCAGCATCAATTTCTTCTTCTTCGTGGCTATCCTCGGAATTGCCGGCTCCTACATGCCATGGTTCACCCAGTATGCACTCGGCGCAATCCTCGAAGTAGGAGGGTATCCTGACCTCGCCGCTGTGGTCGTGACTCCAGAGTTCATCTTTGCGTTCTCTATGCTGTTCTTCCTAGCCTCGGCTGTGATCATTTCACGCGGAGCCAAAGCCTCGCACAAGGTCTTCTGGATCTTCTTCGCACTGATCATAGTAGGGATCGTGACCTATGTTGGCACACTACTCTATGTCGGGCCTGCTGGGTTCAAAGCAAACTTCAACGCCCAATCTGGGATGAACTTTGACGAGGCCATCTCAATCGCGAATAGTGCAGGATTCCCAACCGGCATGATATGGTCCGCAACGCTCTTGGGCTTGGCTTTCACCTTCATGAACTTCCTGGGCTTCAACTCATCCATCTACATGTCCGGCGAGATCAAGGAAGTCCACAAGGCGCAGTTGATCGCCATACCTGCGAGCATAATAATCTTCGGCGTGATAATGTGGATCATCTACGCAACAACCTACTACACCATGTCTCCCGAACTCATCGGTGCACTCGCTTTTCTGTTCGGAACAGGAGACCCTGCCTACACGCTAGCGTATCCGCCGTTCTTCCAGAACCTATTCAGATTCGTGGCACCCTCGCCACTGATCTATGGCGTCGCCATCTTCGGATTCGCAATGATGACCCTCTCGTCCGCGATGACCTACATCTTCGTCTGCGTACGGCTCCTCTTCGCATGGTCATTTGACCGAGTAGCGCCAACGGCACTGTCGAAAGTGGATTCACGCTACGGCTCACCATACATTGCCCTAATAGTCGTCAGCATCGTCACAGTCATCATGACGGCCATCTGGCTTTGGACACCCTGGACGAGCCTCTTCGCCTACGCAGTATTCGGCTGGATGATCATGCAAGCCATAGGCTCGATTTCCGGCATGATCTTCCCTTGGAGACGCAAAGACATTTTCGAAGCTTCACCAAAGATCGTCAAGATGAAACTCGGCCCCGTTCCATTGATCACAATACTTGGCTTCATCACATTGATCCTATCGATATGGATCGGATATGCGAGCGTCTCACCAGCGATGGTGGGAACCATAAATCCCTCGACGATGGAGTTCACGATCGGACTCTTCATCTTGGGTATAATCCTCTACTACGTGTCATCGTTGTACCACCGCAAGGGAATACCCCTCGAACTCTCCTTCAAGCAACTCCCGCCAGAGTAGGCGTGAAGGCACGCCTACCCCGGCCTCTTTCTTTTCATGACCACGCAGAGGTCCGCCCTGGATGGCTCGTACTAGAGTGTTCTATGCAACTGACATCCACGGGTCCGAAGACTGCTTCAGAAAATTCCTAGCAACCGCCAAAGAGTACAAACCCAATGTGCTGATCCTGGGTGGAGACATAACTGGCAAGATGATAATCCCCATCATTGCTGAAACTCAAACAGGATGGACCACGACACTGCTTGGCGAGCAGCTGACAATGCGGAACGAGACAGAGGTCCAAGCCGTGGAGAAGAAGATACGGGCCATCGGCTACTACACATACCGCTCACCCAGAAAGGAAGCTGAGGAGATACAAGCCGACAAGGAGAGAGTGGAAGCTCTATTCTCCCAACTGATGTGCGACTCCGTGAGCAGCTGGGTGAGGCTGGCTGAGGAGCGATTGAAAGGCTCCGGGGTGAAGTGCTTCATCTCTCCTGGGAACGATGACACATTCGCAATCGACTCGATCATTCAATCATCCGACTACGTCCTGTGTCCTGAAGGAAAGGTCGCAACGATTGATGACGAGCACGAGATGATCAGTTGCGGCTACAGCAACATGACACCTTGGAAGTGTCCAAGAGACATTCCTGAGGAAGCGCTCAGCCAGAAGATCGAAGGCATGGTTTCCCAAGTGCACGATAAGGAGCGATGTATCTTCAATCTCCACTGTCCTCCATACAACACTACCCTAGATCAAGCGCCCAAGCTTGACAAGGACCTCAACCCGTCCGTTCAGCCGGGAGGAGGATTCGAGATGGCTCCCGCGGGAAGCACCGCGGTCAGGGACACCATCCAGAAGCATCAGCCCATGCTTGCCTTACATGGTCACATCCATGAGTCTAGAGGAACCTTCAAGATCAGCCGGACATTGTGCATGAATCCAGGCTCGGAGTACGCAGAACGCATCCTTCGAGGCGTGCTACTAGACATCGACGGCAACCGCGTCAAAGACTTCATGTTCACCTCAGGTTGAAGAGGAATGGGATGCATTTGACATGCAACGATATCATCTTCGTCGCTCCGACAAAGCGCTGAACGATCCGGCAGAGATTGAGCAAGTCCTCGCATCGGTAAGAGTCATGACGGTTGCTTGCTGTTTGGAGAACGAGCCGTACCTCTTCACGGTCAACTTCACTTGGGAATCCAAGGCACGAAATCTCTGGTTTCACTGCGCAACTGAAGGGCGCAAGATGAGGATCCTCCAAGCTAACCCACGCGTCTGCGTGACAGTCGTGGAAGATCGAGGGTACATCCATGGTGAATGCGACCATGCATACCGTTCACTCATAATGGAAGGAACCGCGCACGTAGTCACGGATCTTTCGGAGAAGCGCCGTGCACTCGAACTCCTCACACGCAAGCATGAGCGTGACCCAGAAGCCGTTCTTGCCCGCTTCACAGGAAACGACGAAGCGGTACGCAATGTCGGGATCATGCGAATCTCTGTTGACTCAATCAGTGGGAAACAAGGTCCTAAACCGAAGGAATGAGAACGTAACTCGACTCGATCAGGGAGTGTCTCTGAGCCTGCTGGATCTGTTCCTCGCTCGCTCATAGCGAAGTCCACGTTGCGCCCGCAAGAGCGCGAGGCAAAGCGTCATATTTCGTCGGTGACAGTATCAGGGAACCTATTGGAACATCCGTCGGTGGATTCGCATGTTGAATCTGGGAATCGTAGTACTGCTGGTACTACTGATAGGTTCGATTACTTCCATACTCTCCAAGAAGTTCAATATCGCGTATGCTAAGCTGCTCATCGTAGTTGGACTCATCATATCAATAGCTTATCAGGCGCTAGGAAGACCGCTGGCAGAACCAACTGGGGAGCTCATAAT
>JALHTB010000214.1 GCA_022865625.1 Candidatus Bathyarchaeota archaeon | reverse complement strand
GTGGCAACAATGCCCGCCACCAAGTACTCGTTTGTCAATGAAAGATCCACGTGTCCTTTGGGAGCGAGAAGCGAAGGAACGATGAGGCTCGTGAGAACAGCGATTGGGACAAAACGCATGACCTCAGTCATTCCCTTCGAGATACGGGCATTACCGAGCAATGCCATGAGCAAGAACCTGGTGAGAAATGTGATGCATGCCATCGAGAGTATTATCTCGACGATCTCCACTTGCAAAGCTCAACCAGTCCCCAACCGAACGCAATAGCGACAAGAGACGCGAATGTCACGTACCACTTCCCTGGTAGCCATGCGAAGCAGACAATTGACAGAAGACCTGCTGTGATGCAGACAAGGACATCGCGCCGGGTCTGAAGCATCGGAAGAATCAGCGCTATGAAAGTAGCAGGCAGAGCGAAGTCAAGGCCCCAAGCTTGAGGGTTCCCTACAAACGGCCCGAGCGTGGCCCCAGCGATCGAACTCAGCAACCAAACCGCATACACGTTGAGACCTACACCGAGCTGATAGTACTTGCTGGGAGCATTCTTGGAGAAGCGTGACATCGTCATAGCGTAGGTTTCGTCTGCCAACAGAAAAGACAGAAGAGCTTTCCACCTCAGCTTCCAACCATGCGCATATGGAGCCAACGACGCGCTCATCAAGAAGTGTCGAGAGTTTATCATGAATGTCGTTACCAGAATCGGCAATGCTCCTGCACCGGACATGAGCATGCCCGTGGCCACGAACTGGGCCGCTCCCGCAAACACGGTCAACGACATCAAAGTGGACTCGAGAAAGGAGAGACCAGCCTGAATGGCGAGAATGCCGTAGGCCAGACCAAACGAGAAGACGCCTATGACCAGAGGAAGCGGGGCCCTTAGCCCCGACCGAAACTCCTGTAGACTGGCCTCACGCTGACTAGGCATCTGAATCGTGATTGGCTACCATTGTGCCTCTGGTTATGGCTTAAACCGTCATCTGACGGCTCTTCCGCAACTACGCTCGTGGCCCAGGCCATCACCAGCATGCGACGGGTAAACGGATATTCAGGTTGCATGTGAAGGACGCAATCGCGTGTGGGTGCCTGAGATTGCAGGGCAATCAAGAAGATGCTCTGAATGAATGATGATAGACTAGTGCAGAAGTTACGTTGCAGGCTGGGGGAAAAGGGATATCAGAGCCGGATAGCCTCGGCCGAGCGTCTTCGTGACCTACAGGATGGAATCGAGGGAAACCGTGCCCGTGCGCTACTGAACGAGGAATTCTACCAGGAACGCCTCACCTACTTTTCCTTCAGGCCCCCGGAGATTCTGCCGAATGCCAAGTCTCTCATTGTTGTGGCGGTGCCACAGCCTAAGATCAGGATTGTCTTCACCTGGCAAAAGGAAGTTCGGCCGGTCATAATTCCGCCCACATACGTAGCGTACCGAGAGGCGAACAAGCGAGTCGATGACATTCTTTCCAGCGTTCTTAACCCTGAAGGCTACCACGTCGCACAAGCGTCGCTACCCGTGAAACTACTCGCCGTCAGAAGTGGACTGGGCGATTATGGAAGAAACAACATCTGCTACGTCCCGGGCATGGGAAGCTTCCACCGGCTCGTCGCTTTCTTCACTGACTTGCCCTGTCCGGAAGAGAGTTGGCGGCAGCCACAAATGATGGAAAGCTGTGAGAAATGTCAAGCTTGCCTTCACGGTTGCCCAACAAGTGCGATAATCGCCAACCGCTTTCTCATCCGAGCCGAGCGGTGTATTACATTCCATAACGAGCGAGTAGGTGACTTTCCAGCTTGGATAGATCCTTCTTGGCACAACTGCTTGGTCGGATGTCTTCGGTGTCAGATGGTGTGTCCGCAGAACGCTGATTTTAGAGAATGGGTTGAGGAGGCGGAAGTGTTTTCCGAGGAAGAGACTACTCTCATGCTAAAATGTGCTCCGTCCGATCCGTGTCCCTCAGAGATTGTGAAGAAGCTCGGAAGGCTCGACTTGCTTGAGTACTCGGATGTCTTGGGCCGCAATCTGGACGCGCTATTGAGCAGAGAAGAACGGAACCAGCTGTATAGCTGTTAGCTCAAGAGCGACTGAAGATGCGCCTGCTAAGAGGACGAGCGAGACCACCGTGATAGGAAGAGGTCGAAGTAGGCATTATCCTCCGGAACTCTCCGGCCACTTGTCATCATTGGTGCCGGCATGACAGTTGAACTTGGATGGAGAGCGTGGTTCCTCAAGAGGTATCCCTCTTCCTCAGGCTTACACCTCAGATTTTGCACCAACCTTCCCTCACTCATTCGGCATCCGTTCCTGTCTGCCTCTGATCCAACCCTACGCGAGTTCCGGATTCAGGGAGGCTTGTTAGCACTCCCGTCAGATGACCGCATCAAATCCATACGCCGGCCTTGCTAGCTAGCACCCATCCGTCAAGTGAGGGATAGGTATCGCATGATCGTAAGGAGCGCGGAACGCAAGGAGCGTAGATTCAAAGGGATAGACTTCCTTGTCGGAGCGACAGGCGAACGCATGATGGTCACTCTGATGACCTTCAGGAAAGGTCAGGAAGCGGCTACTCACAGCCACCCAAACGAGCAGAGCGGCTACTGCATTCGCGGCCGCTTCGCCTTGACAGTCGACAATGAGTCATTCATAGTCGAGCCAGACGACAGCTATGTGATCCCGGCGGGTGCGCCTCACAGCTATCAGATCTTGGAAGATTCGCTAGCTGTTGAAGTATTCTCTCCACCGAGAGAAGACTACAGGTGAATTCATGCTCTTGTCAGCGGTTCGCCTTCTTTGGGAATCAACCACGCTGCGAAGCCCGGGTACCTCGACAACACCATGGTAAACGGAGCCGTCACAATTGGAATGGGTGACAACAAGTTGATCGGGGGAAGAAACGAGAGCACGTTCAGATTCCAAGGGACACTTCGAGAATCGACGGTAATGATCTACTCGCAACTGGTTCTGCTGAACAAGTCAAACATCGTTTTAGCTTCGCCTCTAACCACGCACATCACAGGACAGCTCAAAGTACTAGCCTCAGCTCGATGCTTTGCTGGTTTGATGGAGAAACGGCTGGAATACGGGGGTAATCTAATTCAGAAGTGTCCAGGCGGCTGCCCTTGCACCATCTTCCGCGAGTTTTTCGCTACCAGCTCCGGCAATCACGATAACGTCCTTCTCTCTTGGTCGAAAGTCTTCGAGGATCCGCCCAATGACATCTCGCGCCTCGGTAATTCTTTCATGAACAGGAGGGATGAGTAGCCGGCGACCTTTGAAGACGAATGTCACAGCACCGTTTGCACCGGCTCTCACTGCAGCGTCTCTTTGTTCTATTCCGCTATTGACTCTGTTTGCTGCCTTTCGCACAAGAATCCCAAAATTATGGGGGCCTATTGTGATCGGACTTCTGGTGACTCTTGTCATCGGACCTAGTTTTGAGCTTAGGTCTTTCAGTATCAGAGATCCACTCTTTGTCAACTCGCATCCGCGCTTCGAGACTTTGGCGAGTCTGGCCTCCAAAAGGCGGTCGATTAGAGTTCGCGTAGTTCCCTCACCTAGACCAAGTCTCTCCGAGAGCCCAAGCCTACCAATCGGTTTACGACCGATGATCTCGATGGCCTTGGCTATGTGGACTTCCGTGAAGGAAGGAGTAGGCCCTGCTGCCTTCTGCTCAGCCAAGCGTTTGAGTATACCTAGAGTGCGCATGAGCGTTCTGGATCTCTTACTGGGAGTGTGATCGATAAAATCTTGGCTCATCCAGATCATTGATCGCCTCGTAACGGCGATTAGATCGGGAACGCACCGCATGTCCTGCAGTATGACGCTTCTGGACGAACATTCGAACTACATCTTGGGCAGGTCCTACCGTAGGATTCGTCTCTCCGTGGAATACCCAGAATCGACGTGTAGATTTCGTAGTAGAACAGCTGCTCCTTGTCTCTCAGAGTAACCTTGTCTTCTTCAAGGTACCTCCTCATCTTTCGCTCGAACTCCCCATCAGAGATCAGGTTCTCGAAGATTCTTGGAAACATCGAGGTTCCTGTGCCAGATTCAATAGGAATCTTCGCCCTCCAGATTACCTCGTGAGGCAGCGTCCCTTCGAACGCCTTCCTCAGGATCCATTTCCCCTGCCTTCGGCCCTCCTGATCGCGGACTAGGTAGGTCGGATCCAGTTTCATGGCGAACGACTGGACTTCGGGGTCCAGAAAGGGGAGCTTCGCCTCCATACCAAGAGCCGTCGCCATTGGTACGGATGCGAAGGCCATCGCCTTCCACATCTTCTCCAGCTCTAACCGAATCCGCTCCGTGTCATATTCGAAGACAAAGCTATAGCCTGCAAAGAGCTCGTCACATCCGTCACCCGTTACTGTTGCCGTCAGATTGTTTGCCTTCGCATGCTTCAGAGCGATGAATACGGCTACGTCATTCCTAACCTCCATCGGGTCGAAGGTACGCATCACCTTGATCACTTCTGGAATTGCTTCGAGAACTTCAGCCCAGTTGAAACGATGTATGCTGTGTTCTAAGCCGAGATGGGCCGCCACCTGTTTCGCAAATCTCAGGTCTGGCGCTTCTGCGCTGTCAAATGCAACTGTAATCGCCTTGAGCGAGAAGTGCCTTGATGCGATTGCGGCCAGAATGCTTGTGTCAAGGCCGCCCGAGAGAAGTATACATGGGGCCCGGTTCCTCTCAACCGCTCTGTCCAGTATGCGCCTGAGTTCTGAGCAGATCGGGTCGATTTG
This sequence comes from Candidatus Bathyarchaeota archaeon, assembly GCA_022865625.1. Next base: position 6,698 of record JALHTB010000214.1, on the reverse strand, counting down.
GCGTAGATTCTCTGAACCGTCCCGATCTTCGTGAGTCAAGGGTCCTCCCTCAGGGCCCTTTCGGCTGCAAGGAAAGGCGATGAGGTCTGAGGAGCAACACCGAGTTCTTTCTCTCTGACGTGAATTCTTCGATTCTTATGGAGTGCTTGAAATTGGGACCATCGAGGACCATTGTATGGTACTCGCCGTTCTCACCGCAAAGGTCTATTCCAAATCTATCGTGCAGGCTCCTCAGAGCCCCGATACGTGGCCTGTCGAGTTGGCGACCAAGCCAATCCGCGTCGAACCACGGCTGCTTGACGCATGTAAAGACAGGCGTAAACCCAGTCGAAACCACGGCATCCAGGATATCATGAGTATTCTGGTTCCACAGGGGCATGATAACATGGACGCCCAATCCTTCACACACGCCTTCTATCCAGCGCCTATGATCCTCAATCCAGACGTCTCCAGTTACGATCCCCTGGATTCTCTCAGTTCTCATCAGGTTGGAAATAGAGTGTCTATAGGCTTCGTTGTAGGGCTCCGCAACTTTGAGTGTCATATGCGGTATCCCCAAAGCCTCAGATTGGAGAGACATCATCGAGAGCGGATGACATAGGGAGGGCCAGTCATCTAGAATGAAAGTGACGAGGGTCACAACATCGTGGCCTTGAGCCATCATCCTCTGACAGGCTAAGTTGGACTCTTTGCCTCCACTCCACAGGACCGCAACTCTCACAGTCCTCTTACCCCGATACTAGGAAGCCTTGGCTACCGTTGTTGGGTGCTGCCCACACGCTGGTCTCTGAGACCTGAAGATCTCGTCGTAAGCTTCTGAATGAGGTCGATCGTCTTCATCCCCACCGTAGTGAGCAAAATGACGTTATTCGCAACAGCTGTCACCAGACTCGGAATGCCCATGGTCAAAGCGGCCACTATTGGAATGTTGAAGAACAACGCAAACCAAGCATTCTGAAGAAACTCGCTCAGAACGGTGAGAACCGCCGCGGAGACGCCCAGCGCTACGACGCTTGGATTTCCACTGAGACGGCGAATCGCTCCTCCGCCCACGCCTAAGATGCCTATAATCGCTGCGATGAAGATTGTCCAAGGCCCAGGCATCATGAACAGATCTGAGATGACTATGATCAAGGCGCCCGTCAGGAAACCTAGTGCGGGCCCGAAGACGAAGCCACTGGCGAAAGCCAAGGTCTCCGTCAAGCCAACTTTAACCAGCATGCCATAAAGAGGGATGGGAGCCCCCAAAGCTACTTGTCCGAGGCCGATCCTGCATACGGCACCAACAGCGACCAATGCTGACACGATGCAGGCCTCTCTTGAACGAAACACCGGACACAGCGCCTCCGCCAGAGTTATATTGGATGGATAATCCAACCAGATAACCCTGACGGTGACCAAACTGCCCCAGGAAAGGTCGACGCTAAGGAGCGCTGAAGGCTCCAAGCCTCCGCTGCTCAAGTACCTTGAGGACAGAGGTGTGACGCTGAAGGATTTGGTCGAAGCGGCGCTGGAACTCTTTGTTCCTCATCCGGGTGTAGAGGACAAGCAGAAGGCAGCCGAGGTAATTATCGAAGAGTTCAACGACGCGCTCTCCGATGTGAATGTCTCCTGCATGATCGTTGCCTGCTATCGGGCTGAGGAAGACGCTAAAGTAGGGCTTGTTCCAGGTCTTACGCGAGAAAGGTTTCTAGGTCGTCCGGGGTTGGTGGCAGATGAGCTTCTCGGAATGGCGATAGCAAACTACATCGCGGGTGCTAGGGGCATCTTTGAGTTTATCAGATTCGATCAGAATAAGCCTGGAATCCTAAGCAAGTTGGGACCAATTACAAACGATGCCATCGGCGGCTTGATTGCTGGTTGCTCATCAAACATGTACTCCCAAGCTCTGAGGCAGAGCACGGGATGACTTGATTGAGCATACTCAGCGGCTTGAAGAACGCTCTAGCATTCCTGACGACCATTCCAGTTGGAATGGATGGGAACGGGATCGTCCAAGCTGCCAACTACATGCCCTCTTTTCCGATCATTGGAGCATTGATTGGCCTTGTAACAGGAGTGCTGGTGTGGGGTCTTCAGGCCATTCTGCCTTCTCTGATAGCCGGAATGTTAGGATTGGGACTCATTCTGTTACTCACTGGCGTTCATCACGCTGACGGGTTACTCGACTTTGGAGACGCAATGATGATCCTTGGATCACCCGAAGAAAAGATTCGAGTGATGCGTGACAACCAGACCGGAGCAGGTGGCCTGTGTCTCGGACTCGTGGTCTTGTCTGCAACCGCCTTCAGTATGGCTGCTCTGGATCGTAGTATGATAATCCAGAGCCTGGTCGTATCGGAAGCATCATCCAAATTCGCCATGGTGCTCCAAGCTTGGGCGGGCAATTCTGCCCATGAGGGATTCAACACACCGTTTCTTCAAGCCATGCATGGGAAATGGCGGTCAATGCGCCTAGGTATCGCATTTTTCCTGACTCTCGTGATTTCGCTGATGGCCCTGCGAATCACTGGGATAGTCGTCATGCTTACTGGACTACTAGTGGCTGCAGCGATGCTGGCGATCTCAAAGAAGGAGTTCGGTGGAATGACAGGCGACGTAATGGGTGCAACAAATGAGCTAGTTCGACTTGTTTCGCTACTTGTCATCTTGGTGATTCCAAAATGCCCGTGACCGCGCTCATCATGGCTGGCGGGAAAGCCACCCGAATGAAATCTACGACTGAAAAACCGTTGCTCGAAGTCGGTGGTAGACCGATGATAGAGCACGTTGTAAGGGCCTTGAACCAATCGAAAATGGTGGATCGAATCATTGTAGCTGTCAGTGGAAACACACCCCGGACGGCTCGCAGGGCGACGGAGCTGCGCGTCGAGGTCCTGTTGACGCCTGGAGAGGACTACATATCTGATATGCGATATGCGATTAAGAAACTTGGCATCTGTGATGTCCTGACAGTCGCTGCAGACATACCGTTTGTCACAACTGAGATTGTGGATCGGGCGGTTGAGAAGTACAGGTCCTCCGGCAAGCCGTCTTTGGCGGTCATGGTTCCGCTAGATATCTACAAGGGACTCGGCACGAAACCAGAATATGTCTTTGAGATCGATGGGAGAAGGCTGGTACCGATCGGGCTGAACATCATCGATGGGAGGAGAATAGACGAGCCCGAACTGGACCAGGTCGTGTTTGTTGCAGGCTCAGAGGAGTTCGCCATTAACGTGAACACTCCTAGGGAACTGGAGGTTGCGAGGGGGCGCTTCACGAAGGTTAGAGGAGCAGACACAAGTGAAATGTCAGTGCCTAGGAGAGTACCGAAGACGTATCGGCTTGCTCGTATCTCGGTGTTCTCGGCATTATCGGTCGTCGGTTCTTTCATTCATCCTCCAAGTCCGGTCCAGACGGTCGCCTTCGATTCTTCGCCGGGCTTCTTCGCTGCGCTCTACTTTGGAGCCATGGATGGCGCTTTGGTTAGTGGAATCGGGCACATTGTAACGTCGATCATCAACGGTTTTCCGCTGGGGATACTCCATCTACCCATCGCTTTGGGCATGGCTGTGGCCGGCGGAATGATGGGCGTGGTTAATCGCATTAGTGACAAGCGGGGGTATTTGGCGGCCGTTCTTGTTGGGATAGCGATCAATTCCGGCTTGGTGGTTGTGTTGGTTCCCGCTTTCGGTTGGGGAGCTGCCTTAGGGCTACTTCCCTTCCTTTTCCTCGCGGCCAGTCTGAACGGGTTGGTCGCCGCATTGGCCTATGTAGGTGTGAGGGGAAGGCTGAGGTTTTGAGAGGAGCCTCTCACAGACCTAGCCTCATTGAGACAGCTAGGGACATTCGCCTCTTTAGACTCGGCGGAGAAATCATCGTCGTGAGCTGTGATTCTTGTGGAGGAATAGGACCCAAACCTCTAGACAGAGTCAGAGTAGACGGCTATACTGTGGGTAGATTCACGGCCAGAGTCGCCCTCATGGAGGCACTCTCGGTAGGCGCAGAGCCCGTGTGTCTGGCGAATACGCTTGCCGTTGAGCCTAGACCGACTGGCACGCAGATCATCAAAGGAATCCGTCACGAGATGGAGCAAGCACAGCTCGATTCCCGAATCGTCATGACGTGTAGCACGGAGAAGAACATCTCTGTTAGGCAAACCGGACTTGGGGTGACTGTCGTGGGAACGGTCACTTCCAAATCGATAAAGGTTGGACGATGCAGGCCAGGAGACGCAATAGTCGCGATAGGGCTTCCGCATGTTGGAGACGAAGTGGTAGCGGCTGAGAAGAAGAGGAGGATCGCCGACACAAGAGATGTACGCGGTCTTCTGAACCGTCACTTTGTAAACGAAGTTATTCCAGTCGGATCTCAAGGCATATTACACGAAGTACAGACAATCGCTGAGGATTCCAATCTGCAATTCACTCTCAGACCCCATCTCGATATCGATATCAGGAAATCTGCGGGCCCCGCCACCGTTGTCTTATGCGCTTGTCCTCATTCACACCTGAGAGCGCTCTCTGCATCAGTCGAAAAACCTGTGAGCCTTATCGGGGCACTGGGCTGATACAGTAACCACGCGTGAGAGTCCAGTGTGTGTTGGGAGGGAGTTCGTTCGGAAAAGTATTACAATCGCGCCGGAGGTGTAATACATTATCTGAAGCTCAATTGATAACTTCCCACGTAGTGATCAACGAGTTTGAGCACTAGGCTTCCCGATGCCGAGTCACTAGCATCGGAACCCTCTTTGAGATTGTCGAGCTTACTGAGTTCACTCACGAGTTCGTCTTCTGACCCGATCTCAGTGTCTATCAATACGAAAGCTAGGGGCAGGCCTCGATACGGGCGGGCTCACCGAAAAGTCATTAGACCCTTGCCTTCGGCTCGCGCTTTAGAAGGGCCACAGCTTCATGTCAAAAGCGGGAACGTCGTCTCGAAGCAGTTCTCGTATCCATCCTAGTGCGTTCATCATTCCCATCTGCTCCGAGCCCGCTAGCATTATGAGTTACCCCGGGGCCTCCAAGCACACTCGGAACGTATCAGACCGCAGAAGGAGATCTAGTTGACAAACATTGTTGACTCCGATAAATTGACTTCAAAGCGGATGCAGCGCGTCATAGAGGCGATCAGAGTATACTGGAACTTCTTGATTCCTGCGTTTCCTGATGGACGAACGCCAGCTGAAGCTGCAGGGGTTAAGGCCCGGTCTTGGATGCAACCCCTTCTCACGACATGTAAGGAGAAGTTGGACAAGCTTGCAGTTGAAATTCATCCCATGGACAGATACAGCGAGATCGTGGGGGAGATTCTCTCCGAGTTGGAGAGAGGGCCGTCCACTCCCAGAACGGTGGCTATAACCAAGATCATGGAGGGGTTGGAGAAGTATGGGCCTGCTGAAAAGTCACCGTGGGGGAGCCTGAGGCGACCAAGAACCACGCCGAAACATGGGTCCTCATCAGAAGAACCCCTGGAACTTCCAACGATCAGAGTTCCGCTCGCTTCGGTCTTCGCCGTCAGAAATGTGAAGAAGGCCCAAAGAAAACTACGAGAGTACTCCCGAAAGTCCCATGCCGAAGCGAGAGGCTACGATGTGGAAGAGGATCCTCGTGATGGCAGTTTCGCTGTCTACGAACGGAGCGGAACGATTGGAGTAAGGCTCGGCACGATAAGCTTCCTTCCAGATAGCAGGATGTTCGTTGGTACCCTCACGTCGACAAGAAAAAACGCGCTTCAGAGGCTCCTGACCGAGCTTATGAAAGGAGACCTGATCCCGTTAGAGGAACTGAGAGATGTGGAGATGTCACACAGATGAATCGACCACGATGAATCCGGACACTATTCTAGGGTCAATTGTGACAAGTCTCCTACCGCATCTCTCCCTTCGCCAGCACATCCGCTCCAAGGTCTTGCTAACGAGGGAAATTCAGGCTAAAGCTTTAATCGTTTCAGCAGGAAGAGTGCATGTGTTCGCAGTCCTCTCGGGTGCGTTCGGCTCGTTTTGAGCTTAACTACAGCTCAATTCCTGCTCGTCTTCAGTTGCAAGTCTGCTCAAAGTCTGCATGGTTGAGAGTTCTAAACGCGAGTCTAAACCTATCCCGGCCCACATTCACAACTCTCTGCTATGCGCTGTTTCGTGGCCCCTTGCCGGCCGAACGTCCATTTTCCCGGCACGTCCCTTCTTGTTATTCTTTCAATTCGCTTGAGCGTTTGAATCTGGCAACTTGGTCTTTCTGGCCATCTTTCGAGTGACGCGGCCGGCTCACACAACTCGCACGGGAAACGGGATTGCCTGAGCTATCGGTAGACCGTCTTCCTATGTTCGAATCTCAATAGATACAGTGTTTCACCTTGCACCGCATAGATGAGCCTGTATGGCGTAACGTAGACGGAACGTTCGCCCTTCAGGGCGAATCGTAGCGGCTTCCCAGTCTCGGGGTTATCCAGCACCTTTTCGATCTGATCCTTCACGCGATCCTTGATAGTCTTGTCTCTAAGCTTCCTCAGTTCGCGTTCGAATTTCTTGGTCCAGATGACTTGTGTGATGACTACCAAGTCTCAAGCTCTTCAAGAAACCGTTTTCTTGACGCCCTTCGCGCTTGCCCGCGTTCGATCTCTCTCCAGGCTCTTTCTACTTCTCGGAAAACTCGCAGATCCGCTTGGAGGGACTTGTTGTCAATCTTCTTGAGAACGACGACATTACCCTTTCGCGGGGT
>JALHTB010000213.1 GCA_022865625.1 Candidatus Bathyarchaeota archaeon | reverse complement strand
GCAAGGACGACCGACAACCTCGCCGACTGCTTGAGGAGAAGTCTCCATCCGGCAGGGCAAAGGGACACGTAGTATACCTAGACAAGATGCTCGACGAATACTACGAACTGAGAGGCTGGGACAAGAAGAGCGGGCTCCCAATCGAGCAGAAACTGAACGACCTCGGACTCGAATACACGACTGAGGAATTGCGAAACGCAAGAAAGAAGCTGACCTGACCAACTAGGAACACACAAACTTCAGGGTCGCTCAAGCTCAGCATACTCTCAATGCTTTTCCTACTATTCGGAAGAATAGAACGCTCGCAGACAGGTTTACATGACGAGCGAACTCGCCGCAAGTAAAATATACTGGCTTACTAGTGCCGCCCTATCTGCGACAGAGACAAGCTGTAGGGACAGAATATGGGAAACGCAACGTCGAGTAGATGGATGCTTATCATTTCAGGATTCATTATCAACCTGTGTTTGGGCACGGTCTATGCTTGGAGTGTCTTCAGACCTCCGTTACATCAGGCGCCTTATGGTCTAACGGTTTCGGAATCTGTTCTTCCGTTCAGCACATTCCTCCTCCTGTTCGGTATCACCTTCGCGTTTTCAGGTAGGATGATTGGGCAAGTTGGACCAAGGCGACCCGCATTGATAGGCGCTCTCCTGCTTGGCGTCGGCTATGTTCTCTGTTACGCCATTGCAATAGCCCCAGGCTCCACGCTCTGGATCACGCTCATAGGGTTCGGGTTGGTGGCGGGGACCGGATGCGGTTTCGCGTATAACCCGCCGATAGCTGTCGTGGGAAGATGGTTCCCAGAGAAGAGAGGACTAGCACTTGGATTGACCGTGATGGGATTTGGCCTGTCCGCTCTTGTGACAGCGCCAGCAGTTGTTGCACTGATCTCCATGGTCGGTTTGCCGAACACCTTCCTTGTTCTCGGCGTGGTCTTTCTGATACTCATGGCACTGCTCAGTCTGCTGCTAAGATTTCCCTCCGCGGAATGGGCGCCTCCTCAAGCGAAAATGTCTGCAACCAAGAAGAGTTGGGTTGCAGTAGCCAAGGATTTCACCACACGAGAAATGGTGAGAACGAGAACCTTCTACATCGCGTGGTTAGTCTACCTAGTCGGAACTGGCGCAGGCTTGATGGTCATCGGATATGCAAAACTGATAGCTACCGACATCACCGGACTGAAAGGCAGTCTAGAGTGGTTGGCTACGCTCGCCGTTTCAGTGCTCGCGATATCAAATGCCGTTGGGCGACCATTTTTCGGGTCCGTATGTGACAGGATTGGACCCAAGAAGACCCTGCTGATCATGCAGGTTGTTCAGCTGTTCACGCTGGTGGCGCTGTTTCCGTATGCTCAGACGCTGCCGGTTCTCTATCTGGCGATTGTGCTGTTCGGAGCTACCTTTGGAGCCTACCTCGCCGTCATGCCTGCCCTCGCATCATACTTCTTTGGCACAAAGAACCTCGGTCCCAACTATGGACTCTACCTAAGTGCATACGGCGTTGGCGGCGTAGTGCTGCCAATACTGATGGCAGCCATCCTTGGTTCGAAGCCCGTCTATGCAAGCTACGTGCAGGGATTCTACGTGACCGCCGTCCTAGTCATCATCGCGATGGTGCTAGCCCTGATAATGAAGCCGCCAAAGGCCGACTGAACCCGCTACTGTTCCTAGGGGACTTGCACGAATACTCTAGCGGAAGCAGCCTCGCTACATTTCGGCGCAGACAAGGCCTGCTCACAGTGCATCCATGAGAAGATCACATAAACAACTAGTCAGCATTAGGCAGACACTGTAATGGTGAATGCGTGTTGTCTTTCAAGCCTAAGAGCACTATCGAAGCATCGATCCTCGATCTCTGGAAAGAACTGGATCCATCTGCTGCCTTCATTGGCGGTCTGAAAGAGTATGCAGGAAGAATGCCACTGCCAGACTTTCCACACTTGGGGAGTATGGCTCGAAAGATAGACGAGCTGAGCTCCAAGTCTGAGACCAGGTCGCAGAAGAGACTGCTCGCCTCATTGGGAGCAAATGTGAAGCTCGCACTGATGGGCGAGGCACAAATACCGCCCGACATAGCGATTTCAGCTTTCTTCGCACATCTCATCAAGGAGGGCATGGTCGCAACACACCTCACATCCCTTGCAAACGAGACCGCACGAGCGTTGAGAGCGTATGCGTCCACCGGTCCGAGCAGGTCTTGCCCGACAGGCATCAGGATCCTAACGTCGATCAGATGTGCTGGACTACTCGAAGTGGCAGACATGCTCAAGAAACAGACGAGGAGCAAGCAACTCCAGTCAGCAGTCCAAAGCATGGTTGCTACAGTAAACGACTATTCCCAGAAGTTCGGAGTGACTGGTTTCAAGAACAGTGGTTTCGACGAGATCGTTGAG